>JAIYDB010000057.1 GCA_027487695.1 Cytophagaceae bacterium
GGAGTTGGTTATCCACGTATCCCAGGAATTTATACTGATGAACAAGCTAAGGCTTGGAAACCAGTAACTGAGGCAGCGCAAGCAGGTGGCGCAAAAATATTTGTGCAGTTAATGCATACTGGCAGAATTGGTCATCCAGCTAATTTACCTGCTAACGCACGCATTTTGGCTCCATCGGCAATTGGTCATACAGAAGAAATGTACACCGATGCAAAAGGCATGCAACCGATGCCTGTACCAACGGAAATGACAAAGGCTGATATTGAAGAAGCCATTGCTGAATATGCTAATGCTGCAAAATTAGCAGTAGAAGTAGCTGGTTTTGATGGTGTAGAATTACACGCTGCCAATGGGTATTTGATTGAGCAATTCTTGAATCCTCATGCTAACCAACGTACCGATGAGTATGGTGGTACCGCTGAAAATAGAAACCGTTTTGCTCTTGAAGTTGCCGATGCAGTTATTGCTGCTATTGGAGCAGATAAAGTAGGCATTAGAATAAGTCCTGATGGTGCTTTTAACGGCTGTACTCCGTTTGAAGGTTCTGTGGAGCAATATGAGTCGTTAGTGAAAGCCCTTGACGAAAAAGGATTGATTTACCTACATATTGTAAATCACGAGGCTATGGGTGCACCAAAAGTGAATGAGGCATTCTTTACAATTGCAAAAGACCACTTCAAAAATACCTTTATACTTAGTGGTGGCTTTGACGCTGAAACTGCAGAAGCAGCTATTGCTCACGAAAAAGGCGATTTAGTAGCATTCGGACGTGCGTACTTGGCGAATCCTGATTTGCCTTATCGTTTAGAACATAAACTAGCCTTGAATGCGCCAGACTTTGGCACGTTCTATTTACCAGGCGAAAAAGGATATACCGATTACCCTGTTTACGCAGAAGTAACTGCATAATTAAACCTCTCTGAAACCGAAAGAAAGCCCCGCCAGTTGGTGGGGCTTTTGGTTATATAACCTGCCCTCATCAAGTGAGTTGAATGCTACGTATTGGGTTAAAGCAATCACCTAATCCACAGGTTAAAAACCGTGGGAATTCAAATCATAACTACCATATTTCCATTTCAAGTGAGGTTAAAATCAGTGTAACCGATTTGGGCTTTAGCCTTAGACTCAAACAAACCCTCTTGAGACCTTAAGATCTACTAAACGCAAACAAATTCCTTTAGGCACTTAAGCCACCATCCTGCCTTCGTCTTAAAATTATTATTTGGTTATTGGGTTTTACCGTGTTAGTTTTCCTTACCAAAAGCCAGAATAACCAATAATGAAATACCTAAAATCTGTTATAGCATTATTTCTGGTTGTTGTCCTTTTGTCGTGTACCGACCAAGGCTCGCCAGCAAGTTCAGGAATAAATGCACCTGCCGATAAAACGCTTGCACAGGCGGCCAAATTCAAAATTGGTTGCGCGGTAAGTGTAGATTTATTACGGACCAATGCAGCTTATTTAGGCTTAGCCAATAAAGAATACAATTCCATGACCGCAGAAAACGCCATGAAGTTTGATGCGGTTCATCCTGAACAAGCTACCTTCAATTTTTCTGATGCAGATCATATCGTAAACACTGCAAAAGGAACCAATAAACGTATTCACGGTCACGCACTTATTTGGCACCAAGCACTTCCTGATTGGGTAACTAACTTTCAGGGCGATTCTGCTGCTTGGGAAAATATGTTCAAAACGCATATAACCACTGTGGTAAATCACTTTAAGGCCGATATCACCTCTTGGGATGTTGTCAATGAGGCCTTTGAAGACAATGGCTCCTTGCGCAATACCTTATGGCGACAAAAATTAGGTCCAGATTATGTGGCTCGTGCTTTTAAATACGCCAATGAGGCCAACCCAAACTGCAAGTTATTCTATAACGATTACGGCACAGAATACAGCAGTGCCAAGCTTACTGCAGTAATCAATATGGTAAACGATTTAAAGCGCAGAGGTATTCCAATCCACGGGATTGGTTCGCAAATGCATACACATATCAATCATTCTAATACTATGATTAATAGTTCATTGCAGCAGTTGGCTAGCACTGGTTTACTAATCCATATTTCTGAATTAGATATCCGAACCAATACAGCTAATTTGCCAACTGCAACTTATTCCCCTACAGTTGAAAAAGCCTTGGCCGATAAGTATAAATACATTGCGCAAACCTATGGTAAGCTACCAAGTGTTCAGCAGTTTGGTATTACCCTATGGAATATTGGCGATGCCGATTCTTGGATTGTGCTATGGTTGAACCAAAAAGATTGGCCTTGCCTTTTTAACGATAAATACGAACGCAAAATGGCTTACAACTATTTCTATAGCGGCATTCAGTAAAACTTTAATAGTAGCGTACAGTACCCATTCAACAACCACCGAAGGGTTTTTAAACCCGCAATTACACCCAACCTTTGATCTGGCTATTATATTAGCTAGAATGAAAGGTTGGGTTTCTATTTTAATAAGCTAAGCTTAAACTGCTTTACTAAACTGTTGCCTAGTTTGTTGGGCGTTTTCCCAATACCTTAAATCTAATTGAAATGCCACCAACCTAGCAAAAATATTTCCTCTTTTTGGAATTACTAAGGTTGCAGGTCCATTTTCCCAGCGTACCAAACCATCATTTTCTAAGAAATTGGTGCGTTGTCTAAATGGCCAAAACCATTCTTCGTGTTCTTCAGAAATGGTAAAACTGGTTTTCCCCATACACATAAGCGAGGTGATGTGTTTGCCAATTTTCCTATCTGCCTCAGTATGTAGGTGTCCTTTGACAAGAGCAAAATCGCCGTTATTAATTTGCTTTATATAGGCCTCAACATTCGGCTCGTTTTGAGCAAAACCAGTCCAACTTTCACTGATAGAACTACAGCCTAACCCAACAATAGTGCCTGGCTGAGAGTGGGTATAGCCCATAAAGTTTCTATTTAAAACACCTGTATTATAAGCAATTGCCAATTCATCGGTTGGCAAGGCGAAATGGTCTATCCCAATAGCCTGATAGCCCATTGCCTCTAACTTTTGGGCACCAAGTTCTTGCATTTGAAAGCGCGTAGTTGGGCTAGGCAAATCGGCATCTGAAAAACCGCGTTGTGCTTTGCTTTTCCAAGGCACATGGGCATAACCATACCAAGCAATTCTATCTGGTTTAAATTGTGCTACCCATTCAAGGGTATCGGCAATGCTGGCAAAGGTTTGGTTGGGTAACCCATATACCAGGTCCCAGTTAATAGATGTACCTGCTAACGATCTTATTTCAGTAGTAATCCTACTTATTTGTGTAAGTGTCTGAAAGCGATTTATAGCCTTAAGTACCTTATTATCTGAACACTGCACACCTATGCTAAATCTCCTAAAACCTAAGTCATACAACGTATGTACTTGCTCTAACGATGTAACCGCTGGGTGCAATTCTACTGAATAATTAGGATGAATTACTTTCACACCTTTGGTAAGTCCCTTAATCAATTTGCTCAACATAGTTGTTGAAAAAAAGGTTGGCGTACCACCACCAAGGTGTATTTCTTCAATGGCAAGATCTGCTGGCAACTTTGCTTTCCAAAGCTCCCATTCCTTTAAAACCACATCTATATAAGGGGCCTCAACAGCATGGTTCACTGTTATGCGTTTATTGCATCCACAATAGGTACACAACTGCTCGCAATAAGGCAAGTGCACATATAACTTCACTTTCTTTTCATCTGATAGCGCACTAAGCCAAGTTTTTGGGCTAAAGCCTTCAGTATCCCAAGCAGGCACTGTTGGGTACGAGGTATAGCGTGGAATTGCTCTATCGTATTCTAAAGCCTTCTTTAACCTATATTCCGATGAATTGATGAGGGAAACTTTTTGCATTGCTTAAACGGTATAATGGTTCACAATGCAAATAGACCGTTTATCTACTTCCTTAAGAACGATAGCGGTTAACCTTTTACCTGATGTTTATCAGGTAATATAAAACATCCAATAAGTTGGGTATTATTCTGCCCAAATACCCTTTTCGCTCTTGCTATAAGTAGGTTTTGGCATTTGACGCTTTTGGTGACCAGGGACATTCTTCCACAAGGTTACCGTTCTTATGCGCATATTATTACCCTTGAATAGCTGACCAATGCCTGGTCCTGGCTTGCCAATCATTTTTCTATCGCCAGTCCATTCTGTGTAAGCTCTTGAATCAAGTGCTGGCTTAGGATAATCATCGCCTTGCCAAAGTGTTAGCTCACTGTTATCGGGCTTTCCTTTACGTCTATGGGTATTACCTTCCCAAGTGGTATATTCTCTACTATCTCTTACTGTTCTAGGATAATCATCACCCTGCCATTCGGTTTGTTCACCAGAACGTGGCTTTGAGCGTCTGCGCATATTGCCCTGATATTCAGTATAATCTCTGCTATCTCTAACAGTTTTTGGGTATTCATAGCCTTGCCATTCGGTATAGTTTTTAGGATCTGGCTTGCGCTTGGGAGTCATAAAGCCTTGCCATTCAGAATAGTCTTTACTATCCCTAACCGATTTTGGGTACTCTGTACCTTGGTCTTGAGTAAACTCTGTATTATTGCGCTTGCGCCTTCTTTTGGCACTTCCTTGATACTCGGAATAATCCTTGCTATCTCTTACCGTTTTCGGGTAATCTGTTCCTTGGTCTTGGGTTGCCTCTCTATTATCAGTTTTGCGCTTTCTTCGGGCATTACCCTGACTGGTAGTATATTCCCTACTATCTCTAACAGTTTTCGGGTAATCTGTTCCTTGGTTTTGGGTAGCTTCCTTATTATCGGTTTTGCGCTTTCTACGAGCATTTCCTTGGCTAGTAGTGTAATCCTTGCTATCTCTAACTGACTTTGGATATTCGGTTCCTTGGTCTTGGGTTACCCATTTAGGGTTAGTTTCCTTTTTACGTTTTCCAGTACCTTGGTTTTGAGTGGCTTGTGAATTATCTGGTGCTGTTGGAATAGATTGGTTGCCCTTGTAACCTTTACTACTTCTTGCAGTTCTGTAACTTGCCCTACGCTTACGATCAGGCGAGTTTGGAGCATACCTATTCGGGAAGAAGATCTTTAGCCAAGCAGCTTTGCGTTCTGCTTTGGTGCGTTTGTAAGGAAAATCGTTACGGACGTTCTTCTTTTTGAATTTGGTATTTCTTCTGGCTTGCTTTCTAGCCTTTCTATTATCTGAAGGGACTGGTACTTGGGTTACATCTGCAGCATTTTTTGAACGCTCAATACCCTTGTACACGTACTTGGTAGTCTGACCCACAGCCACTTCGCTCATTGTTACAATGAGAAACAAACAGCCAAGAAACAGAAGGAGCTTACGCATTTCGCAAAGATGGTATTTTTCTGGGCTACTTAGTGGCTTTCCACTGGATAAATAGCCAAAAGCTTTTCAATAGTATAGTCTATTTCTTCTTTGGTGGTGTATTTACTAAAGCTGAAACGAACATTGCCGCGGTTACCATCTGCTCCAACAGCAGCCAAAACATGACTACCTATACCGGTACCACTACTGCAAGCACTACCGCCTGAACAAGATATTTTAGCGATATCTAAATTGAAAAGGAGCATATCGTTATCCTCAGATTCTGGCAAGCTCACGTTCAATACTGTATAAAGGCTACCGTCTAAATTATCCGAATCGCCATTGAATTTGATATCGGTAAAGCTTTCCTTCAAGCGTTCAATCATATATGCCTTAACTGCCTTAATATGATTCTGATGGCCTTCTAAATCTGAATAAGCTATCTCCATAGCCTTCGCCAATCCAATAATACCGTACACATTTTCAGTACCGCCACGCATATTGCGTTCTTGGCTACCACCGTGAATTAGAGGATTAATTTTTACCGAAGAATTGATATACAAAAACCCTACTCCCTTTGGTCCGTGAAATTTATGGGCCGCACCCACCAAAAAGTGGATATTCAATTTCTGCACATCTATAGGGTAATGCCCCATAGTTTGAACAGTATCGCAATGGAAAATAGCATCGTGTTGCTTGCACAATTCGCCAATGGCTTCCAAGTTATTCAGGTTGCCAATTTCATTATTACCATGCATTAACGATACCAAAGTTCTTGGTCCGCTAGCAAGTAACTCTTCCAAATGAGCAAGCACTACCCTACCCTTTTCGTCTAAGTTAACGAAGTGCAATTCAATAGCACCTTCTTTAGCCAATTGCTCTAAAGTATGAAGTACTGCGTGGTGCTCAATTTTACTGGTGATAGCACGTTTTACACCTAAAGTATGTACCGATGAAAACAAAGCACAGTTATCAGCCTCGGTTCCGCCAGAAGTAAAAAATATTTCTGATGGCGAAGCATTTATAAAACCTGCTACTTGTTTTCTTGCCTTTTCAACCGCCGAACGCACCTCTCTGCCGTGACTATGGATAGACGATGGATTACCGAAATGGTTGCTCATATAGGGCAACATTGCATCTAGAACTTCCTTATCCAAAGGAGTTGTAGCAGCATTATCTAAGTAAACACGGTTTTGCATGGGCTATTCGGGTAGGTGAAAATGGTGGTGTATCATGCAAAAATAAGTTTTCTAACTCAGCTTGCAAAACTTGATAACTTTCAGGCAGTTATTTAGAACTTTGCAACGGAATAAATAAAGCATAATGGCGAAGATTTTAATTGTTGACGACGACAGAAGCATCCGTAGTACCCTTAGGGAAATTATGGAGTTTGAAGGTTATATCATTGCCGATGCAAAAGACGGTGAGGAGGCCTTGGCTATCTTGAATAAGGAACAATTTGCCGTAGTATTATGCGATATAAAAATGCCTAAGCTAGATGGTATTGGCTTGCTAACCAAGGCAATGGAAGCTGGCATAGATACCCAGTTTATCATGATTAGCGCCCACGGCAATATTGAAACTGCCGTAGAAGCAACAAAACTAGGTGCTTTTGACTTTCTGGTGAAGCCACCCGATTTAAACAAGCTGCTCATTACTGTTCGTAATGCTTTAAAAACAAACTCCTTAGAAAAGGAAACACAGCAGCTAAAGGCCACCGTTGCCCCAGCCAATCAAATGATTGGCGAAAGTACCCCCATTGCCCAATTGCGTGAAACCATAGGTAAAGTAGCCCCAACTGAAGCTCGTGTGTTAATTACTGGTCCTAATGGTAGTGGTAAAGAGTTGGTGGCAATGGATATTCACCGCCAAAGCAATAGAACTAAAGGTCCGTTAGTGATTGTAAACTGCGCCGCCATTCCCCAAGAATTGATTGAAAGCGAGTTATTCGGTCACGAGAAAGGTTCCTTTACCTCTGCCATCAAACAGCATATTGGCAAGTTTGAACAGGCAGAAGGTGGCATCTTATTTCTTGATGAAATTGGCGATATGAGTTTAAGTGCACAAGCCAAAGTATTGCGTGCCTTACAAGAACAGAAAATCAATCGTATTGGAGGTGATAAAGAGATAGATGTAAATGTGCGTGTACTTGCTGCCACCAATAAGGACCTCAAGCAAGAAATAGCAGCTGGACGTTTCCGTGAAGATTTATACCACCGCCTTTCTGTAATTGTGATACGAGTACCTGCCCTTGCAGAACGCAAGGAAGATATCCCTTTGCTGGTGGAGCATTTCTTGAAATTGGTAGGACAAGAATACGGTCAGCCCCCTTCAAGGGTTACTCCTAAAGCTATGGAGGCACTCCAAAAACTCCCTTGGACGGGCAATGTGCGTGAACTACGCAATGTAATTGAACGCCTAGTAATTATGAGCGGTCAGGTAATTGGCGATGCGGAAGTGAAACGGTATGCGCAGGTGTAAGTATGCAAATGAAAAAGTTAAGCCTTACAGTATTTCTTGTATTCATTTGTACCGCTGCTTATTGCTGTGATTGTAAAAAACTACGACCTATAAAAGAAGCTATTAAAAATGCTGATGCTGTATTTATTGCAGAAGCGATATCATTTAACAGTATTACATTTTACGATTCAAGCAATATTAAGGATACCAAAGAAATTAATATTAAATTACCAAGTAGAACATTTCAACAGTATAAATTTCGTGTATATACTTTTTTTAAAGGTGAAACAAAACAGGATACCGTTACTCTTTTAACTGATTTTAGTACTTGTGGTTCTCAATTTACTTTAGGTAATTGGTATATTGTATATAGTGATTTAATAAAAGCTCCATTTGACACAAGTGAAACACCTAATAAATATCATCACACCAATGATTGCACTAGAACCAGATCTATTATTGATATAGCAGAAATTAATGAACTTACCAGACTCACCAAAAAATGATGGGAGTTTTGGAAGTAGGAACTAAATTGCTCCACTTAGCTCTTAATTAGCCATGTCGTTTTTTTACAGAAAAACAATAAATATTTCACCTCGAAACCATATCATATTAATGGTAATTTTTTTGCTTGCTACATTTTTTGCATTATATTCTTTAGGCAAACAAGTAATGGTTCTCCACGATAGAGAAATTAAATACTTCATTAAAAAAGAAACGAACGGAATAATTGTAGGAATAAACGATCAGGGTAGAAGCGGGTGTTCAATAACTGTAAGAACTAAAAAAGCATTTTATGTGATGCCTTACCAAGCTTTGGACAATGAGGCTCACGATTTAGTAGTCCAAATGGGAGATAGCATAAGCAAAGCAGCCAATAGTCGTGACGTTACCTTCTATAGAAAGGAAAGGGGTGTTTATAAGAAGTACTGGTCTTACAGAGTTAAAACCTATACAGACTAACTACATACGCACTAACATAAGCTTAAGGACTAGCATGTTTACATAGTATAAAAATTGTCCTATTTTATCATAGTATTTTATAATTACCGAATTTTATATTTAAAATGATAGCCACATAATTGGCAGGCTTTGTCTGATTTTGCGTTATTCCAATAAGTACTTTAAAGTGGTTTAAAGGTACTATTTTACATAAACTGTCTGATATTCAGCCACTAAAATTACAAAGCACGATTATTGACCATAGTACTTTACAAACCTACTAACTGGTATTGTAATATACTATATGAAAAAAATAATTCTATCACTAATCGCAACGTTTGCAATGCTCAATGCATTTGCACAGTCCGATAACAGCAA
>JAIYDB010000031.1 GCA_027487695.1 Cytophagaceae bacterium
AGCCATTTCCTCAGCCTTAGCTAAAGTACGGTTACAAATACTGATATGTTCTAGCTTAGAATTTCCTTTCAGGTTACGGCAAACATCAGCCCCAATTTCTCCAAGACCAAGCACGAGAACCTTAGGATTAACTACCTGAACGGCCAATTCTTCCATCAATTCTACTGCCGCATAACTTACAGATGCTGCACCATCGCGGAAGGCTGTTTCCGTAGTTACTCTTTTATTGGCGAAGAAAATGGTGTGTAGCAAACGGTGCATAAACGGACCAATTGAATGCATATCTGCTCCCCATTGGTAGGCATGCTTTACTTGGTTTATGATTTGCATATCGCCAGTAACCTGACTTTCTAAACCAATTGATACTCTAAATAAGTGCTTTGCAGCTAGGTCTGCATCGTTTATAACCTCAAAGTAGGCCCTAAATGTGGTAACATCTGAAATGCCCTTTTTGAAGGCTAATAAATTTAAGATGGTAACAGTACAATTTTCGGCACTTTGGTAGTAAATTTCTGTGCGGTTACAAGTACTCAAAATAAAGAGGTCAGTTACTTCAACCATCTCCTTAATTTGGAACAATAGTTCTTTTGTTTCCGCTTCGTTTAAAGCCGCCTGTTCCCTAATGGCAACTGGTGCAGTTTTGTACGACAGACTTAATGCTCTGAAAGAACTTTGCATATATTTATATTACTACAATGCAAAAATAACGCTTGGTTCACCCTTATGGATTGATAAATATCAGGTGTTTGTTAATTTAGAATTATTCTAAAGTACAACATACATAAGCGCTTTGCGTTAACAAGCTAAATTGTAACTTCTTACCACAAAAACTTTTGAAAAACTCAATTCTTACAACCCAAATTATGAAAAAGCAAAACGCCATTTTATTAACCCTTTTCACACTTTTCTTAGGCCTTTCGGCATTTATCTCAACACCCAACAAAGGTTATAAAGTGGGCGACACCGTACAAGATTTCAACCTCAAAAATATTAACGAGGAAATGGTAAGCTTGAAGAATAACGCTGGTGCAAAGGGCGCAATCGTTATTTTTACCTGTAATCATTGTCCGTTCAGTGTGAAGTATGAAGACAGGATAATTGCCCTGCACAAGAAATACAACAAACTAGGCTACCCAGTAATTGCCATTAACCCGAACGACCCTGCCAAAGAACCAGACGATAGCTTCGCCGCCATGAAGGTTCGTGCTAAGGAAAAAGGCTTTACATTCCCGTATATTGTAGATGAGAGTCAGGAAGTAGCCAAGCAATTCGGGGCAGAACGTACACCACACGTGTATATAGTAACCAAATCAGGTTCAGACTTCAAAGTATCGTACATCGGAGCTATTGATAACAATGCCAACGATGCAAAAGACGCCACCGAAAAGTATGTTGAACAAGCCGTAGATGCCTTAATTTCAGGCAAAACAGTCGCCAAAAACAGCACTAAAGCAATAGGTTGCTCTATCAAATGGAGAAAGGCTTAAGCTAAAAAATATAAATTCAAAAGGGGTGGAACTGATGTTTCAGCCCCTTTTTGTGGCTAAATATCGGTCCCTCCAGTATGAATATACACCACCTTTTTATCTTGATAATCTGGATTATTAATTAAAGTTTGCTGCAAGCCATATAAGGCCTTGGCATTGTAAACGTGTTCAATTGGAATTTGACTTGCAGCATCCCATGCTTCCATAAATTGGGTAATTCTTGGGGTTAGCTTGGCAAAACCACCTTGGTGCCAATTGAAGTCCATTTCAATCTTGGCGTGAGTTCTGCCAGCAATGGCTTCCAGAATTTTGGGAGTGAGTAAGTCGGCTCCTTTAACTGCGCTAATACCTCGGATAATTGTATGGGTTCCTGCTAAACCTAAAGCCAAACCCGCCAAGGTTGCGCCAGAACCCACAGGCAGCCAAACCTCATCGGTTCCTTTAGGAATAAATTGGGCAATTTCATCAGAACCTAGTAAAGCTGGTTCCCCAAAACCACCTTCTTCTATGATGTAATTGCTTTTTAAGTTTTCTCCTGCAAAGGCTATGGCTAATTCTTCTTTATGATCTCGATAATCAGTTCTGCTTACAAATTGAATATCAGCACCCACTACTTTTAAAGCATTCAAAGTAGGCGTTTCAAAATCAGGATTTTCCCCTCTTACTATGGCTTTGAAATGAAAGCCATAGATTTTGCAAGCCTTTGCCAATGCTCGCAAATGATTACTGTGAATACCCCCAAAACTAAGCAAGGTATCTGCTCCTTGTTCTTTAGCTAGCAATAAATGATGCTTTAGTTTAAACCACTTATTACCATTAATTTCTGGGTGGGCTGCAGGTAAATACAGCATTTTCAAATTCGAATTTTCCCCAAACAACGGTACTGGCAAATCAATTAGAGGCAAGGAAACCTTACCTTCTTCAAGATCCGACCATAAAGAAATACCCGAATTCATAGATAAATGCTTTATTTTGTGAAGCTGTTATGAGAATACCCTATGTTGATCTACGTCGTGCCAATGCACCCTATCAAGCTGCCCTTTTAGAGGCGGCAGGCAAGGTACTTACAGATTATCATTATGTGCTAACGCCACCAGTAAAAGCTTTCGAAGATGCCTTTGCTGCCCAACATCAAATATCAGAGTGCGTGGGTGTTGCCAATGGGTTCGATGCCCTCAAAATAGCAATGAAAGCCTTAGGTATTAAGCGAGGCGACAAAGTATTGGTGCCGGCTTTTGGCTTTGTAGCGACAGCATTAGCTGTGCAAGCAGTGGGAGGTATTCCTATTTTTATAGATGTAGAAGCCCATTCTGCCAATATGGATATTGAATCCTATTCGAGAAATTGGGAGGGAGTAGTTGGGATTATACCCGTGCATCAGTTTGGCTTTCCTGCCAATATGGATGCCATTATGAAAGCTGCTGAAACCCATAACTGTTGGGTGATAGAAGATACTGCCCAAGCACACTTCGCCACTTATAAAGGCAAAACGGTCGGTACTATTGGCAATGTGGGTTGCTTTAGTTTTTACCCTACCAAAACACTTGGTGCCTTTGGCGATGCTGGCGCATTGATAACTAACCATTCGGAAATAGCCAATTATGCTCGTGCCTATTCTAATTATGGCAGCACAGCTCGATTTGAGCATACCCAAGAAGGCGAAAACAGCAGGTTAGATGCAATACAAGCGGCTTTGCTTTCAGTTAAGTTAGATTTCGCTGCTGCTGATTTTGAAGCAAGAAATCAATTAGCCTCGTTTTACAATTCAAATTTAAAAGGTTGCAAGGGTATCACCCTTCCACCTTCAGCTGCCGATTGCACCCACGCCTACCACCTGTACGTAATTCAAACAGAGAACAGAAGTTCATTAATAAAAACTTTGGAAGAAGCAGGTATCGGTTCTCAAATACACTATCCTACTCCAGTTCATCTACAAGGCGTTTTTAAGTCGCTAGACTATAAAAAAGGCGATTTCCCAATTGCTGAAAGGTTGAGTAATACGGTATTAAGTTTACCTTTCTTTATCGGACTTACAGAAGCGGAGCAAAGTGAAGTGGTGACAGTAATTAAGAATTGGACGGAAAAGGGATAAATTTCCCTTCCTATATTGCACTACAAACCAACTAAACCTATGCGTAAGCTTCCTATTCTTTTATTGATTCTTTTAACACTAAGTAGCTGTACCGTTGGCAGGTTTATCTGGTACAACTTTTCAAATATTACCGATTATAAAATATTCCCCAGTAATAAAATAAACAAAAGCAGCCAACCTTTTACCATACCTGTAAAGCTTACGGCGTCTCCTCTTGAAGTTACCTACAAGAACAAAAAGGAAACAATGGAATGCTTTTTGAAGAAAACAAATACGGTAGGGTTTATGATAATTATAAACGATACCATCCGTTACCAACATTTTGATAATGGCTATACCGATACTAGCATAGTTACTTCATTTTCTGTGGGTAAATCTGTAGTATCTATGTTAGTAGGTTGCGCCATTGCCGATGGATACATCAAATCTATTGAGGAACCTATTACCAATTATATTCCTGAATTACGTTCGGAAATGAAAGCAGTGAAAATTAAACACTTGCTGCAAATGACTTCTGGGATAAAGTATTCTGAAAGTTATTACTCTCCATTTTCTGATGCCGCTGTTCAATATTACGGAACTAACCTATTAAAATCGGTTAAGAAATTACGACTTAAAACTACCCCAGGAACTACTTTCAAATACATCAGTGGTAATTCACAATTACTAGGAATGGTAGTTGCCCGTGCCTTAAAAACGAAAACCTTAAGTCAGTACCTTGATGAACGCATTTGGCAACCCCTAGGTATGGAGTTCCCCGCCACTTGGAGTACCGATAGCAAAAAGCGTAACCAAGAAAAGGCCTTTTGCTGTTTAAATGCTCGTGCTGCCGATTTTGCCAAAATTGGATTGCTTTATATGCACAAAGGCAATTGGCAAGGAAAGCAAATACTCCCAGCTACTTGGGTAGAGTCAGCCGGAAATATCGATACCACGGAAGGGGCACAATGGTGGTACCAATACAATTGGTGGAAGGTGGGTAAAAATGGTGCCTATATGGCTGATGGACACCTTGGGCAATACATTTTTGTTGCCCCTAAAGCTAAGCTTGTTATTGTTCGTTTTGGTAAGTCCAATGGAAGGGCAAATTGGAGTAGTTTATTTTACTCCATGGCAAACCAAATTTCGTCCAGAAAGTCAACTAACTAAAAATCAAACAATTAACTATTTAACGCACATTCCTAACCAAAAAATAGCTACCTTTGTAAGCTCACCATAGTAGGCATTGGCCTGCTCACAATAGTTGATGACAGTTACAAAATGGTTAATGGTACTGTTTTTGGCGGTGGTGGTTATGCTTGGTTTTATACCTGCTTCTGATAATTTCTTATTGCAAGCATCTATAAACGGGGTTAACCTTCAACGACCAAAAGACCTTATTCCTCACGCTTCTAAAGAAGTTAT
>JAIYDB010000023.1 GCA_027487695.1 Cytophagaceae bacterium
GTAGTTAGCCATAAAAAGAAAGTAATTGTATTAGGTAGCGGTCCTAACCGAATAGGACAAGGTATTGAATTTGATTATAGTTGTGTGCACGGGGTTTTAGCAGCCAAAGAATGTGGCTACGAAACCATAATGATTAACTGTAACCCTGAAACTGTATCGACTGACTTTGATATTAGCGATAAGCTATACTTTGAGCCAGTTTTCTGGGAGCATATTTATGATATTATCCTGCACGAAAAACCTGAAGGGGTAATCGTTCAATTGGGTGGACAAACTGCCCTAAAATTGGCCGAAAAACTAGAACGCTACGGCATCAAAATCCTAGGCACAAGTTATAAAGCCCTTGATTTAGCAGAAGATAGAGGTTCGTTCAGTTCATTATTAAGAGATTTGCACGTTCCTTACCCTAAATTCGGTGTAATTGAAGATGCTGAACACGCTCTTAAACTAGGCAGAGAACTAGGATTCCCTTTGTTGGTACGTCCAAGTTATGTATTGGGTGGTCAAAGTATGAAAATCGTTATCAATGAGCAGGAACTAGAGCAACACGTAGTGAACCTACTGAGCGATATGCCTGAAAACAAGGTATTGCTTGATCACTTCTTAGAAAACACTATTGAAGCAGAAGCTGATGCTATTTGCGATGGTACCGATGTGTATATCATTGGTATTATGGAGCATATAGAACCAGCAGGCATCCACTCTGGAGATAGCTATGCTGTTCTTCCTACCTTTGATTTAAGCGAAAATGTAATTAATCAGATTGAAGATATTACCCGCAAAGTTGCGGTAGCCTTAAATACAGTTGGTTTGCTTAATATCCAGTTCGCCATAAAAGATGAAGTGGTCTATGTTATTGAAGCTAACCCAAGGGCAAGTCGTACGGTTCCTTTCATATGCAAGGCATATCAAGAACCTTATGTAAACTATGCCACCAAGGTAATGTTAGGCGAAAAGAAAGTGAAAGACTTTGATTTTAAGCCTGTTAAAAAAGGATTTGCTATAAAGATACCAGTATTCAGCTTCAATAAATTCCCTGGAATTAACAAAGAACTAGGACCAGAAATGAAGAGTACTGGAGAAGCCATCTACTTTATTGACGACCTTACCGACGATTTCTTCCAGCAGGTGTACGCAGAACGAAACCTATATTTAAGTAGGTAAAACCCATATATTTGTAGACTAAAAAGAAGTACCCCATTATATTATTCATCCATAAAATCTAATCCAGATGCCCCAACAGCCTATTAGGTTCGCCGTGTTTTTAGACGGTAATTTTCTGTATCGCGTAAGTAATTTCTACAAGTTCGATCACCCAAGAGGTAAACGTATCGCTTTCAATGGCATTCTTCCATTCCTTACCCGTAAAATTGCTGATACTGAAAGAGTTGAAGAAAAATTAGTCCACTCGGTGGAAAGTCACTGGTTCAAAGGCAGAATGACCATGAACCAATTGTACAAGAAGTACCCAGTAGAACAAGACCGTTTGCGCTACTTAGAAAGTGAGCGTTATGTAGATGATGCCCTTATGTTTGAAGGCATTACCCAACATAGCTTCCCATTGCGTATGAACCAATTGGGCGAGATTGAAGAAAAGGGAATCGACGTTTGGTTAGCTAACGAAGCCCTTGAACTTACCTACCTAAAGAAGTTTGATGTAGTAGCCCTTGTAGCTTGTGATAGCGACTTTGTAAGCCTAGTACGCAAGCTAAACGGTATGGGAACTAAAGTCTATTTGATTAGCTGGGATATGACCAGCACCAATGGCAACGAAACCCGCACCTCACAAGCCCTAATTAATGAGTGCCACGAGTACCTACCAATGCACGAAATCATTGATAGCCGCGATAGCAAAAACCGCGATATGGCTGATTTACTGTTTTTGAAATAGTAGGTTTAAGATAATTGGAACGGCCCGAAAGGGCCGTTTTTTTTGGTATGTACCGTCCTGAAATAGATGGACAGTTAAAGCTATAAATTTATTTTAGAACGAAGTAGCTGCGTTAAACTTGACCTAACTTGAAATTTTATTGTTGAAAATAAAGTTTTTTCTTTACGTGGTTAGAGGTTAAAAACTTCTCTTTCCAATTGAATTTCAGGAAAGTTTTAAGTTAACTACAGAAAAACACAACTTAATTACAAAAGAAAAATGTATAACCAAGAAACAGAAGAATTAATGCAGCTATAAGAGATGGCAGAATAACTAAGAAGGAGATTGATGCTCTTTGGCTTAAAAATTTAGGGTCAGGAATGTCGCAAGATGAGGCTGAAATGGTTCTTAGAGAAAGATTAGCACAAAAAAAATCATTTAAAAGAAATTTAAGGATAGGATTATTGGTTTCGGCCACAGTCTTAGTGGTTTTGTGGTTAATTTTTTCTCCTAAGGTAGAAAAAGCAGTAGGGGATTTTAATAAAAAAAGTAAGATTGATGAAAAAATTAAAATTTCAAAAACTATAAAAGCTGGGGAATATGAGCAAGCGGAAGAAATGATTGCTGCGCTTTCTAAAAAAGAAGATATAATCCACTTTAAGAGTGAAATTCAATTAGATAGTCTTTCAAAAAAAATAGCGTCGCTTGAAATATGGGCAGAAAAAAAGAAGTATCGTATTTTAAAGTTAGAACTTAAGAAATTACATTGGCAAAGAATAGATAATAATTATTATCCGAGCGAAATAACTTGCTTTGATTCTTTTACTGCAAAGAAGAAAGCACTTAATTTAAAAATGCCGGCTCAATACAGATTAAAAGCAAAAGAAATCTATTAGATAATACGCAACTCTTTTTAATAACCTTACCCTTCCACCACAGGCAGCAGCAACTCCAAAGTATTAAAGCTCTTGCTAATTGTAAATTCAATTACTAGGTTGCCGTTTTCATCGTGTTGGGTATAGCCGAGATTGCGTTTGCCGTTCATGAGTACCTTATCTGGCATCATAGGCAGACCAATAAAGCGAACACGGTAGTTGTCGTATCGTGGGGTATGAAGTCCAAGTTGGGTTTGGGTAATGGTTACTTTGCCTGTTTGGTATTCGTAATGGAATTTCTTTTCCGTATATATTTCTTGGGTATAGGCAAAGCTATCGCCGTGGTCTTCATATAAGAATGAGTTGGCGGCATACTCTGCATAATAGATGCTCAGCTGCAATTCCTCGATTTCTCTTTCGCCAATGTATTGCATTACAGGGTATTGCGGTATTACGCTACCTGCACGTACAAAAAGCGGCATGTGATCTAGCGGTGTATCAATTACGTGTTCATTTTGTCCTTCTAAAAAGTCAAGATTCCAGAAGTTATACCAACAGCCTTTTGGTAGGTACACAATACGTTGCTTGGCACCTTGCTCCAAAACTGGGCAAACCAAAAGTTTATCCCCAAAGCAATACTCATCTTGGCGGTACCAGGTGGTAGGCTCCTTTTGCTCCATCATCACTACGGGACGTAGGATAGGGAAACCAAACTTATGGTGCTCCCAAAAAGCAGAGTATATATATGGTATGAGTTGGTAGCGCAGCTCTATATATTTCTTAATGATGGCTTCTGTTTCAGGACCATAACTCCAAGGCTCACGTTCAATGGTATCGCCACTGCTATGCGCACGCATAAATGGAGAAAAAGCCCCAAACTGCATCCAGCGGACAAATAACTCCGCATCGGCATTGCCGGTGAAGCCGCCAATATCAGAACCTACAAAGCTAAACCCACTCATACTCATTCGTTGGCATTGTTGGGCTGCAAGTCGTAAGTGGTCCCAAGTGCCAATATTATCGCCTGTCCAAGCGGCACCATAACGCTGACCGCCAGCATAGGTACTACGTAAAATGGTAAACGGACGCTTGTTTTTCAAGGTCTTTACCATACCATCGTAAGTAGCACGAGCCATTTGCATCCCATACACATTATGGGCTTTGCGGTGACTACCCCTGTAACCTTCATAATAATGACGTACATCGTTCGGGAAAGTACCCAAGCCAAAAACCGATGGCTCGTTCATATCGTTCCAAACGCCAGCAACACCTTGTTTTACTAGTTCACCCACGTGGGTTCCCCACCATTCTCGCGCTTCAGGATTGGTAAAATCAGGGAATCGACAACGACCAGGCCATACGGGTCCTTCCATATAATAATCATCGCCCCTTCGGCAGAGATAACCCGCCTCATCTGCTTCTTTAAATATGTTATAGTCGTGATCTAGTTTAATCCCAGGATCTAGAATTACTACGGTTTTAAAGCCATCGTCTTTCAACTTCGCCATCATTTTTTCAGGCTCAGGGAAATGGGTTTTATTCCAAGTAAAGCAGCGGTAACCATCCATATAATCAATGTCCAAATACAGGGCATCGCAAGGAATTTCACGCTTTCTGAACTCTTCCGCTAGTTCATACATTTTACTTTCAGGATAGTAACTCCACCTGCATTGATGGAAACCCAATGCCCACATTGGTGGCATAGGAGCAGTTCCAGTGAGGTAGGCATAACGCTTTACCACATCCATCATATGCGGACCTTGGATAAAGTAGTAGTTCAGCTCACCACCTTCAGCCCAATAGTTTACCTCGTTCGGGTTGAATAGACCGAAATCGAAATGGGTTTTATAGCTATTGTCGTAAAATAGACCATAGCACATATCTGAATGCAAGCCGATGTAGAACGGTATATTTCTATAAAGCGGATCTGTGCCACGTTCAAAGGCATAGGCATCTACACTCCAAAGAGAAAATCTGCCACGTAATAAGTTAAGGTCGGCCGCTTTATCGCCTAAGCCATAGAAGCTTTCACCCTCCTGTATAGTTTTACTATTGAATACATTATAGCCACCGAACTGCACATTTTCTTCCCAGTGCATAGCAAAGCCATCGGCATTCAAAAGTACCCCTTCAGCATTATGGAAGGAAACATAAAAGCCTTCTTTGGTAATCCTGCAAATGGTTAAGGGTGTGCTTATCTCATAATAAGTATCGGCCTCCTCAAAATCAACTTCAACCGGCTGAAAAGGGAAGTCCTGCAGGGCATAGCTAAAATCAGGCAAGAAATGGCCGTTAGGTGCCAGTCTAATCCTGATAATATTCTCGCTAATTACTTCTGCCATTAGGCAGGCATTTAAATCATAGAAGAAAAACTTGTTTCCTTCTGAAGCTACTTTATGGATAGACCCTAGGAATTGCTTCCCAATATCGGTGCGGTTTTGCTCCCAGAACGACTCAATCATCTCAGAATTGTTGAATTAACACTTTAGTAAAGTGCTGTTAAATTTCTTTTTGTTTACTTCGGATGCCTAAATCTAAAGGTTACGATTATGAAATACGCCATTCCCCTTGTTTTTTTCTTACTAAGCTTAAGTATATCTACGTTAAATGCTCAAGTTAAGAAGCCTAGTAATTCCAAAAATGCTACTAAAAAGGTAATATCAACTACATCAGCAGCCCCTTTTTGGCGTACAATGCCCGGCTACAGCGAAATGCGCGAAGTAGCTATTTGGGTGCAAACAAATAAAGCTGCCCAAGTTCAAATTGCTTATTGGCCAGAAGGAAAACCAGATTCTACCTATTATACTGCCACAAAAAAAGTAACCAAGGAAAAGGCTTACACCACCACCCTTATAGCTGATGAGGTAATGCCGGGTAAAAAATATAATTATAGTTTGAAGATTGATGGGAAAACCTATACCCGCAGTTATCCATTAAGTTTCCAGTCGCAAAGTTTGTGGCAGCATAGGCAGCCCTCACCAGATTTTAAATTTGCGGTGGGGAGTTGTACTTATATAAACGAACCTCAATTCGATAGACCCTTAAAGAAACCAACTGATTTGCCTTACGGTGGTGGTTACGAAATTTTTGAAACTATAGCCCAGCAACAACCTGACTTTATGCTTTGGGGAGGGGATAACATATACTTACGTGAGCCAGATTGGGGAACCAGAACAGGTATTTATCACAGAAATAGCCACGCCAGATCCATTCCTGAAATGGAGAAGCTATTGGCTACCACCCATCACTATGCCATTTGGGACGACCACGATTATGGTCCGAACGATGCCGATAGAAGTTTTGTGCATAAGCAAATTGCTTATGAAGCCTTCCAAGATTTTTGGCCGAATCTAAATACGAATGCCACAGGCCAAGGCGGCATTACCGGTACTTTTATGTGGAACGACGTGCAGTTTTTCCTTTTAGACGATAGGTGGTTCCGCGCACCGAATAAAGAAAGCAATCCTGAAAAAGATTATTTTGGTAAAGCACAAATCAATTGGCTATTAGATCAGCTAGAATATAGCAACGCACCTTTTAAAATAATAGTTGCTGGCGGACAGATACTTAGCCCAGTTGCTAAATATGAAAACTATGCCACTTATCCAAAAGAACGTGAATACCTCATAGCAGAAATAGCCCGCAGAAAAATTAAAGGCATCTTATTTATTTCAGGCGATAGGCACCATACAGAATTAACGAAATTAGATAGACCTGAAACCTATCCCTTGTACGATTTAACTTGCAGTCCTCTTACTAGCACCGCTAATATTTACAGTTCAGACGAAGGAAATACTAATAGAATTGCTTATACTTACATAAACCAACGTAACTTTGGGCTAATTGAAGTAAAAGGCGATAAAGAAAATCGGTCTTTAATTATTCACATTCTAGATAACCAAGGTAAACAACTCTGGGAACGCACAATTAAAGCCAACGAACTCAAATAATGTTAGTATTTATCTACGCACAAGTAAATAGTCAGGCCACCACAACCCCAAATGAACACCATTGGGTTACAGAGCTCCGCAATCAGCCAGATTGGGTAACTATGGATTTAGATAGTTTTAGTGCTCAACCTACAGTAAACCTTGCTTTAAGATTGCTTGAACAAGCAGAAAAAGCACTGGTGTTTATTGATGTTAAAACCAAAGATGGTTCAGCTATTCCATTTGTACCATTAATGGAAACCGTTTTGAAAGAGGGTAAGCAAATCGCCGTTTTAAAATCAGGACATGAGCATTACCTAGTAGATAAGGTATGGGCAACCTTACCAGAAAACCACAAGCGTGCCAACTTAACCGATGAAGATTGGAAGGCCCTAGTATCTGAACTAACAGGCGTATAAGCTATTATTTATACAAAAACGGGGCTATCACTATAACTGATAGCCCCGTTTTTTATGATTAGTTGTTGAAGTTAAAAGGTGTATCTGACCATAGGAACAGGGAAAAATCCTTGTTGGTATTCGTAGGTAATGGCATTTGTACGCTTGTTATAACCTTCTTGGAATATGTTTTGGTTACCAGTTACATTCTGAATATCTAAAGCTATTTCTAAAGTGCTTTTAGCAAACTCTTTTCTATAACCCACCTTTATATCGGCACGGAAATAAGCATCCTGCTTTTCAGAAAATGGGCGAGTTTCATCTGCAATGGCTTGTTGCCTTCTTGCACTGGCTGCCAAATCTAATGGAGTAAAGTACCTGCCCCCAATGGTAGTTACTTTTATATTGGTATAGAAAACATTACCTTTTTTACCTACTTTAAATTCTTTACCTGCCAATAAGTTACCAGCATAGTTAGTATTGAAAGCAGTATTACGTTCTATACCATCGCTACCTTTATACTTGCTATCGAATAACGATCCTGTTAATAGGTAGTAAAAGCCGTTATTAAAGTAGCGTTCCAAAGTAAGTTCAACGCCATAGTTATAACCTGTTCCGCTGCTTATTAAATCGGCCTCATCTGAAGGATTAAAAGTAGCTCCAATATTCACTGCTGAAAAAGACGATGGGTAAGTATTTACAGGTATTCTATCTAAAAGTTGGTAGTAAGTTTCCACCTTAAGTTTAGTAGTGCTCGTTAGCATTCGTTCATACCCTGCTACAAAATGGTTTGAACGTAAAAAGTCTAATTGTTTATTAGTTTCAACCCCAGCGGCATTTCTGGTTAATAGGTTATAGGTATTCAAAGTTTGGTTATGTAGACCATAACCTAAGTTTATACTACCCGTTTTGCCAACTAGGAACCTAACTCCTAATCTTGGTTCAAGGGTAGCTTTTTTATTAAAGCTAAAATACTGACTGTGAATACCTCCGCTTAGGGTAATGCGTTCGTTTACTCGGTATTTACCTTGAATATATCCTTGCGATAAAGTAAAGTTGTCGGCTCTATCTACCCTTACGCTATCTATATTATTGCTGAAGAAATCAGTGTTCTTGTAGCCGAAATAAGTAAAATCGGTATTTGCCCCAAAGCCCAAAGAAAGTCTGGTACTTACCTTATGTGTACCCGCAAACACTATTGAATACTTATTATCAAAGAAGTTACCCTTACCCGCTAAACGCTCGGCTTTAGTCACAAGGTCAATAGAATCGCGAGTGTAATTATTGCCTGAATGGCTAGCCGCTAAGGAAAGTTTTGCCCAAGTTTTTGCACTTAAATTCCTTTCATACGAGGTTCCTATAATGCCACTTCTGTATCGGGGACGGGTGTTTTCGTCAATAGCACCGTAATAATTTGTCTCTGAGGTATCTACATCCTTTCCAAGCAAATCAATAGATGAAAAGCCTCCCAAGCCAAAAGCAGTGAACTTACCGTTATTACCGGTGGGAACTACTACTTTAAAATTCAAATCCTGATATAAAGGTGTGGCTGCTCCTGTGCCAGGATCTAGCCCTATATTCCTTAGCAATCCTAAAGTAGAATACCTGTAATTGACAACATATGATGCCTTGCTATTTTTAGAAAACGGTCCTTCAGCTCCAAATTCAAAACCGTTAAAGCCTACCTGTCCTAAGAACTCTCTCTTTTCATTATTGCCATCTCGCAGTCTAAGGTCAAAAACACCGCCATTAGCATTGCCATATTGCGCAGGAAAAGCTGAGGTAAAGAAATCTGACTTTGCTATGTTATTCGCATTCAGCATACTCACTGGTCCACCAGTGCTAGTGCCAGCACCAAAATGGTTTGGGTTTGGAATGTTGATTCCTTCTAATTGCCAAAGCATCGCATTAGGAGTATTTCCTCTTACTACTATATCGTTTCGGCTATCATTACCAGCTACCACCCCTGCAAAGTTTGCAGCCATACGACTAGGGTCGCCTAAGGCACCTGCATATTTCTTGGTATCGTCCGGATTGAAAGAACGGGCACTTACCAACGCCATTTCATTAATAGTTACGGTAGGGTCTTCCTTCCTATTATAGGTAACCACTACATCGGCTGTAGAAGTGATAGATTCAGTAATAGCCAAATCTAGCACCACTTCTTTACCTGCTGTAACTACAATATCAGGAATAGTCAGCTTTTCGTATCCTAAAAAGGTAATTTCTAAGGTTACCCTACCAACAGAAATACCTGTTAGTTTAAAAGCGCCATTTGCATCGGTAGTAGTTCCTTTTAGCGGATCAGAGTTTTTGATAGTTACCACGGCGCCAACAATAGGCTGCTTGGTAACATCGTCGGTTACTTTACCACGAATGGTTTTATTTGCCTCTTGGGCAAGACTTACAGTTGTAGTGAACAGAAACAGAAGTACCCATAGGTATTTTGAAATTGATGAGTTTTGTGAGCTATAATTCTTCATTGTACACGGATGTGAGTTTATGTGACACAAACTTAGACCCTCGCTCAGGTACAACTACTTGATTAAAATCAAGAAAAATAAAATCTTCAAAAGCCAAATCAATTTACTCTTCAGAGAACCTGATTTTGTTCCTAATCCTGCTCAACGTTTCAGGAGTCATACCGAGATAAGAAGCAATATATTTTAAAGGCATTTGCTCAATAACCTTCGGTCTTATTTTAAAGAAATTCAGGTAACGTTCTTCTGGACTATCGTTTACAAACGATACAGCCCTTTGCTCCTTATATAAATATACAGCCTGAAAAAACTTCAAGAAGAATCTGGTTAATGCTAGTGATGTTTCACCTAAAGCTTCTAACTCATCAAAATTAGCTGAGTAGTAAATGCCATCCTGAAAGGCCTGGATATTATGCTTGGTACGCTGTTTGGTTTTATACGATAAGTAATCGGCTAAAAAAGTAGGACCAAAGTAAAAATGCGTAGTTATTTCTTCACCATCCTTATTTATGTAACCACGGTAGTTTCCATTAGGGACGTAGTGAATTTCATTTACCAAATTATTTTCAATTTGAACAAAGCCTTTTTTCTTCACCGTTCTTTTTTGAAAAAGAGCTTTTAAGGCTTCAAAATCAGAATCGGGCAACGGCGATAGCCTATTTACTAATGTTTTGAGCTCTTCCATTCAAGTATTCAGGTTTAACAATATACAATAATAGCATTGAAGTCATTAAAAGCGGCTAAAGGTATTGAAAGTTTCTTTTTGAGATTAAATTCCTATAATGAAACATAAAATTCAAAAATGCCATTTTCTTTCACTAATTCCCGCAAATAATTAAGTTTATTGTTTTTTACAAATACTTAAACAAAAACCTCAGAATCAAGCTATTTGACCGAATTTTGTTGAACTAAAGTAATAAAATGTTAATTTTTATTGGTTTTGCACAAATAATTGCCCTAATACGTAATAATGGCAGAGCTTTATACATACCTAATTGGCACGGTTTTGGATTCGTTATCGCCCAATTTTTTTTTAACAACCTGAATATCAGTTAAGAAAAATAAATAAAATGCCTACAAAAATGTAAGCAAAATACTTATTACTGCCTAGGTGGTACTAATGTACTTTTACAAGTTTTAGTTGTCTTTTACCGGGAATAACCTGCCATACCTTTGTAAAGTCAAGAGGGCGTAACATTCCTGACACTCATCTTATTCTAACTGTAACCAATAATAATCATGAAGCGTACAACTACTAAAGGCACACTTGCCACTTTGGTTTTAGCTTGCACACTTAGCGCAACTAATTTCTTATTTGCTGGAAATAATTCTAGCAATAATCTTCCACTTATCAATGTTGCCGGTGGCATTGGGAGCATCAATAAAGATGTAGCAATGAACCAAGCAGAGTTTTTTGCTAAAGTTAGACACATAGCTCCTGAAAAGGAAACTACCGCACCTGTGGCAGAGTCTGGTACTATTGAGTATATCAATAGCTTGGCCGATTTTCCTGCTCCATTCCAAGGTGTAATTAAATTGAAGCCTAACAAAATGTATGTTGTTTCTGGCTTTATTAATATTGGCTTGAATGCAATTAACCTAAACGGTGCTGGTATCAAAGGTTTTGACCCAGGCAAGGATGGTGTAATTTCAGCCGTTAATGGTGCAGTAATTAGAAGTAGAGATACAGATGTTTACATTGAATCGTTCGGCGTTATTTGTGCAAGTACAGAAACTAAAGGATATGACCTTGTAGATGTGACTGGAACTAAATTCTGTAACTTATTTGCAGGTTGTTCAGTACTAGATGCTCCAAACATTCAAAGTGCGGGTGTGGGTCAGATTTCAGGTTTCAATACCATCTGTAAAATTGAAAACTATTGGAAATGTGCCGATGGTATGAAGATTACTGGTAACATGGAAAAATTCACTTCTACCTTGAATTACATTACTGGTATATCAAAAGGTTCTGCTTATGAGTTCCTTTCAAATGCTAACGTAAAAGACGTAATCATTCAATCTGCTTATTTTGTTTACTCAGGCCAAACTGGTATTAAAATAAACAAAGGTGCTATGATTGATCAGGGCCGCTTAACTACTAATCTATTCCGTGGTGTAACTACTTTGTTAGAAGGTTTTGATTCTTTCACTCCAGGTTGGGAAATGACAGGAAACGGTGTTGGGGTACCAGATTCAAAGGGTTCAGGTTATATGTACATGAACGATAACACAGCCCCTACAGGCTTCAAAGCCCTTAACTTATTCAGCAAGATTATGGGTACAACCAAAACCTTGAAATCTGATAAGTTTACCACAGCACAAAGCAACAAATTCGTATTCACTGGAAAGCGTTTAACCACTTTGAATGTTTTTGCAAGTGTGAGTGCTAAAGCATCTGCCACTGAAGATATGAATAGCTATTCTATCGCTATCATGAAAAATGGCAAAGAAATTATCCTTCCTAATTCTACAGTTTCTAGTGTTCCTAAAAACGCAGGTTTCCAACTGAACCTACAAACACAAGTGGAAATGATTGCCGATGATTATATAGAGGTACACATTAAAAATAACAATTCTACCACTTCGGTAATTGTGAGCGACTTTCAGTTCAAAGTAAGTGAGTAATCAGTAGCATTTAATTCAAGGTAATGTGGCAGCTCTTGGTTGCCACATTATTTTAAAAAATAGCAAATTTCAATACTCCTAGGCATCTGAGCCTGAACCACCCAGATACCATAGCACCCTCAAACCTTGGACCATTGTAATCTTCTTTTTTGCTATGAAAACAATCTCTACACTACTAACCGAACTCCAACAAAATAGTGCAACCGCAAGGTTCAAATTCATTAATCTTTTAGCTATTGTAGTTGGACTTATTTTTTGTTTACTGGTTAATTTCGTTCCTAATTTCAATGAATTGTATGCCTATCCTTTAACCTTTGTAGTGGTTATTTCATTAGGATTAATACACGGTTCTTTAGATTACGATGTAGAAGCTAATCACGAACCATCCACAAATCGCTTTGCATTTTCTGTAAAATACATTCTGCAAATGACTATAGTTGCCACCATTTGGATGGCAGCCCCAAGTGTAGCTTTTGCCTTGTTTATTTTATTTACTGCTTGGCATTTCGGCGAAACAGACTTTTCTTTATTCAAAGTAAAGTTTGAACCAGTGATAGTATTGGTTTACGGAATAGGCATTACAGGTTGGATTTTAGGTAACCACATTCCTGAAAGAACCGATTTTATTGCATCGTTACCTTACTTCGCTACAAATCCAGCCAATTTAGGAGCGAGCCTTAAAATGTTTACTCTACTAGTAAGTATGGTTTCATTAGCACTCATTTTAATTGCAGTAATAGCAAGTAAAATGTATTTGAAACCTACAGCAATTATAGCATTAGCTACCTTGCTCATCTTTACTTGGTATTTACCGCTATTGCTTGCCTTTACTTTTTATTTTGGTTTCTGGCACTCTATGCATACCATTAATCTGATAATGAATGATATTAAGATAAACGCCAAGGCACTTGTTTTAAAATCGGTACCATACTTAGGAACTTCTATTGTCATTGGCATTATAACAGTACTATTGTTGGGAGCTTTAGAGTTTAATGCAGAATTAGCTTTATTCATTTTTATATCTGCACTTACCCTTCCGCACGCATCTATCATGCATAAGATGCTGAAACGATACAGGTCGGCCGTGCATTTACAATGGTTTTAACATTCAATAGCTTCAGATACGCATACATCCATATCCATATTCCTTATTGTGTGAAAGGAGCAAAATTTAGGCTCCCCTAATTTCAAACGATAGAACCTTGTTTCACCGATCAGTACCTACACCCTTGCTAACAATAGTGAGGGTGTTGTGTTATACATTATACGTAAAGTACTTGATTAGCTTTCTGTTACAAAAACGCCTTTTAAACCGAGATGAGTGCTATTGTAAACCTTCTTTCTGAACTTAAACAGCAAAATACAGCTGTAAGGTTTAAGGTTATAAATCTTATTGCAATACTTGGGGCCATAAGTTTTTTGGCGGGCGTACAGTTTATTCCCGATTTTAATCAGGCCTATTCTTATGGTATTACGTTTATCGTAATTATAACTTTAGGACTCATACACGGTTCTTTAGATTATGATGTGGATGCTGGCAGCAAGTCAAGCCCAAACCTATTGGCCTTTTTAGGGAAATACATTTTTCAAATGGTAATCATAGCCGCAATATGGATGGTGGCACCTGCTTTAGCCCTAAGTCTTTTCCTATTATTTACCGCTTGGCACTTCGGGGAAACAGATTTTAGCCTATTCAAATTAAAGTTTGAATCTATTACCGTGATGATGTACGGGATTGGTATTACTGGGTGGCTATTAGGAAGCCATTATACACCTGAAAGAAAAGAATTTACCGATGCGCTTTCCTTTTTTATTGAAAGCAATACAAATACCACTTATACCTTTAAGCAATTAACAGAAATACTAAGCTTGGTTTCTCTTGGTTTAATATTGGTGGCAGCTATACTGAGCAAAATGTTCCAGAACCCAACGGCACTACTACTCTTAACTGCCTTACTGCTTATTACTTGGTATTTGCCGTTGTTACTTTCGTTTACTTTTTACTTTGGGTTTTGGCATTCTATGCATACCATTAATCTGATTATGAACGATATAAAGGTTAATACCAAAGTTTTGGTAATAAAATCTTTACCCTATTTAGGCACTGCAATTGTGATGGGCATAGCTTCTATTTTTGTTTTAGAGGCCTTTAATCAGAATACGGAGCTCGCGTTATTCGTATTTATATCATCGCTTACTTTACCTCACGCTACCGTTATGCATCAAATGCTGAAAAGGTATAGGTCAACTGGAAAGGTGCAGTGGAGGTAAACAAATATAAAAGGGTAAAAAGCTTCTTTAAAATTCATTTTATTGTTAGGAAAAAGAGTCTATGTGCCGATAAATTCCTTTTAGAAAAAGGCAATAAGTGCATTTATAAACATTGTATACTTGGTTAATGATTTATACCAAAGGAAGAAACAGGGGGTACCTGCAAATGAAGATTTTTATTATTTTTTTGAAAAACATTCAGTATAATTGCTGTATTAGGGGAAATCTAAAATACTTATAAAATGGAAATTAGTGAAATACTATTAATAGTTGTTCTTGGACTTGTGATATGCGGAACTGTAATTTGTTTCTTTTATTCTTTTTGGAAAATCTACCAGAAGGCTGGTTATGAAGGCTGGGAATTCCTAATTCCTATTTATGGACAGTTAATACTCCTTAGAATTATAGGTAAGCCTTGGTGGTGGATTTTCCTATTGAACATACCAATTTTTAATTTAATCTGGCATGTTTGGAGTAATAACCTCTTAAGCAAGCGTTTTGGAAAGGATGTTGGCTTTACTTTAGGTCTTGTTTTCTTACCAATAGTATTCTATCCGATACTTGCATTTAGCGATGCTAAATATATCCCAGTAGGCCAAGAGGTACCTGCTGAAGAACCACTTACTTGGTAGGTTTAAATCTTCCCAAACAACAATAACGAAAAGGACCACACCTCATAGCGTGGTTCTTTTTAGCTTTTTAGGACTGGCTCTTTACTACCTTAGACTACGAAACTGCATTTGATCCGTAATACATAGAACATAATATTCTTCTTCAATGATAGGATTTGCTTTATTCTTTTTAGTGGGTGGACTGCTGTTTTTTGTAATGGCTGTTGTTCTGGTTCTTATTAATATTATTATAATCAGCAGCTGGAAAATCTATCAAAAGGCTGGTTATGAAGGCTGGGAGTGTCTTATACCGATTTACAACTACTTGGTGTTTTTAAAAATAATCGGGAAGCCTTGGTATTGGCTTCTATTATTAATAGTACCTATCTTCAACATCGTAGTTTATGTTTGGGGATTGAACCTTTTAAGCAAGCGCTTTGGAAAGGATTTAGGGTTCACATTAGGATTATTGTTCCTTCCCTATTTTTTCTTTCCTATTCTTGCGTTTGGAAATGCTAAATACAGACCTGAAGAGCAATCCTAATCATTGGCATAAGTTAAATTAGAGATAATGATATTGACTAAAACAAAAAAGCCACACCCGAAAGTGTGGCTTTTGCTTTACCTATTGTTTGGGCTTATGCAGCACCAATTTCAATTAGTTTTTCTTTAACTAGTTGGGCAGCATCGGTTAACTTCACTGCGCTAAATACTTTTAGGCCGCTTTCGTTAATGATTTTTGCACCTTCTTCTGCGTTGGTTCCTTGTAAACGTACAATGATTGGCACGTTGATAGTTCCAATGTTTTTGTAAGCTTCTACAACACCATTTGCCACTCTATCGCAACGTACAATACCACCAAATACATTGATGAAAATTGCCTTTACGTTAGGGTCTTTCAAAATGATACGGAAACCGGCTTCTACAGTTTGGGCATTAGCACCACCACCTACGTCTAAGAAGTTAGCAGGTTCGCCACCGCTAAGCTTAATAACGTCCATAGTAGCCATTGCTAAACCAGCACCGTTCACCATACAACCTACGTTACCATCTAGTTTTACGTAGTTTAGGTGGTTTTCGCCAGCTTCAATTTCAAGAGGGTCCTCCTCGTTCAAATCGCGCAAGGCGGCTAAATCAGGGTGACGGTATAAGGCGTTATCATCGATATCAACCTTAGCATCGACTGCCAAAATACGATCGTCGCCAGTTTTTAAAACTGGGTTAATTTCAAACATTGAGGCATCAATATCAACATAGGCGGCATAAAGAGCGGTGATAAACTTCACCATTTCTTTACGAGCGTTACCATCTAACCCAAGAGCAAAAGCAATTTTGTTAGCTTGGAAAGGCTGTAAACCTACACGGGTATCAATATGCTCTACGAAGATTTTCTCTGGCGTATGCTCAGCTACTTCTTCAATATCCATACCGCCTTCGGTACTTGCCATAATAATGTTTTGGCCAGTAGCACGATCTAATAGTATAGATAGATAGTATTCTTTATCTGGGTTTGGACCTGCGTAATACACATCTTGGCAAACCAAAACTTTGTGTACTTTCTTACCTTCAGGACCAGTTTGTGGGGTTACTAATTGCATCCCGATGATTTCAGTTGCCTTCTGGCGAACATCGTCAAGATTTTTAGCAACTTTTACACCACCACCTTTACCGCGACCACCAGCGTGAATCTGGGCCTTGATAACAGCAAAAGCTGAGTTGTAATCTTTTTTCAGTGTTTCTGCTGCGGCTACAGCTTCTTCTGGTGTATGGGCCAGAATACCTTCCTGGATACGTACGCCGTACTTCTTCAGTATTTCCTTGGCCTGGTACTCGTGAATATTCATTGGGCTAATTGTTTGCCTGCAAGATAGCTATGATAAGGGCTTTTTTACAAACCGTATTTTGCTGTTTTAGCTTTAAATACGAAAGTTATATAGGTGCAGGGGCCTAAATCTTTGAAAAAGAACCTTAATTTGATAATTTCTTAATCTGGAAAACTTCGGCTTACTTTAAATATGCCTCCGTTTTTAATAGTGGACATACCTTGTAACGGTCGTCTTTGGTATCGGCATACATGGCTTCAAGTAGGTGAAGTACATACTTAATCCCAATTTTTTCCGCCCATTCAAACGGACCATAAGGATAGTTGGTACCTAATTTCATACTCAAGTCTATATCTATCTTACTTGCGGTGCCTTCTTGTAGTGTATAATAGGCCTCATTAATAATCATGGCCACTATACGTGGGGTAACCATACCCACTCTATCTTCCACCAACCTGAAATCGGCTTTCAAAAACTTAGTGATTTCTATAAGAGTGGGTAAACTTTCGCGTTTTAAAGTGCTTACCTCTAATAACGGACGGTTAAAAAAAGAAGGTAAACCATTAAAGCCGAATAAGTTACAATTATTAATGGCCTTGTTCCTACTAATTACTTGCGCTAACTGTGCAAAAGGTGCATTGTAAAAAATGGCCTTTGGCGAATAATTAGCGTAAGAATAGAAGGTATTGGGTTCATCCATCACCATAAAATCGAACAATACGCATTCAGCATTTAGGTGGTTATTGGCATAAGCTTCTGCGTGGGTACGGTGAAACTTGGCTTCCACTTCTGGAAAACGTGCCTTAAACTCTTGCTGATGGTTCAAATTCCCGATTACTACAATCTGCATTTTATTCGGTGGTGTGGGTAGAATGATGGTCCAAATTTGCTACCTTATTTTCTGTTTACAATAATCTATTATGGTTTTGGTAGCACCTTTATGGGTTTCTATATACTCGGCGGCTATTTTGCCAGCTGCTTTTCGGTTTTCTTGATTGGCAACAAAGTATTGTAGCTTCGCTTTTAGTTGGGTTGTATCGGTTTCTGAAAAGGCAGCTCCGGTATCTATAAAATCTACTGCCTCCTTAAACTTCTTATAGCGTGGACCAAAACCCATAGGAATACCAAATGCGGCTGCTTCTAATGTATTATGAATGCCTGAACCAAAGCCTCCTCCTATCCATGCAACATCGGCATATCGGTATAAATAGGCTAGCATTCCTATATTATTGATAATAAGCACTTGCTTACCTTCTTTCGGGCTTACCTTCCAGTCAGAATACCTGATTGCTTTACCTAGGCTTTGTTCCTCCAATTTTCCTAAATAGCTTTCATGCAATTCGTGTGGAGCAATGATCACCTTCCAATCAGGGAATTGGGTAAGCAAAACAGGTAATAACAAATCAGTATCGGCTGGCCAGGCACTGCCTATCATTATTAAAGTGCTATCGCCTTTAAACTGTTCTATTTCAGGAAATTCCTTTCCTTCTTTCGCAACCGCTGCTACTCTATCTAACCTAGAATCGCCTGCTAGGGTGGTATTTGTAATGCTAATTGATTTTAGCAATTTCACACTTTCCACATCTTGAACAAAAAGGTGGTTAAAGAAGCCTAGTACCTGCCTCATAAATCCTCCATAAGGCTTAAAGAAGGCTTGTTCTTTTCTGAAAATAGCCGAAAAGCTAATTACCTCGCAGCCTGAATGATGAAGTGCCTTGAGAGTATGGTACCAGAATTCATACTTTACGAAAAGGGCAATTTTCGGCTTTAAAGTCTGCACGAAATATTGTGCATTTTCAGGAGTATCTAAAGGTAAGTAAGTTACAAAATGGGCCACAGGATAGTTTTTCCGTATCTCATAACCTGATGGCGAAAAGAAGGAAAGCACTATTTTCCAATCGGGAAATTCTTGGGCAAAGGCTTCTAATACTGGTCTGGCTTGCTCAAATTCTCCTAACGATGCGCAATGAAATAAGGCCACAGGATGGTTTTCGAAGTTTGGAAGTTTGTTCTTCCAATTACTTCTGCCTTGGGTAAATTGCCTAGCCTTGGTATTGAAGGGTGCTAGCAATTGAGCCATGAGGGCGTAAAAACCAATACCTAACCTATATAACAATAGCATCTATCTGAAATTAAAAAGGCAGCTGAGTTGCCCAAAATTGCTTTTCAAACCCAAATTACGCTAATTAATGAGTAAAGATTGGTCTTAAGTTTTTGTACTTTACAAATAGTCTTTAATTTTAGGCAGTAATTAAGAACAAGCTATTACTTTTGCCTATGCTAAGTTAGCTCAGTTTTAAAAATACGTAGTTTTCAACTTTATACCCTTTATATGTCACTTTCAAAAATCGAAGAATTGCTAGGTGCAGAATCGTCTCTGCTTAGCTATGCGTGTAATACCTTCCCTAAAGAAAGCCTACACTTACCTAGTTCTACCTTTGTAGATGATGTGTTTGCGCAAACCAACCGCTCTCCTCAGGTATTAAGAAGCCTACAAACTTTGTACGGCCATGGTCGTTTAGCGAACTCTGGTTACTTAAGCATTTTGCCAATTGACCAAGGTATTGAGCATACTGCAGGTGCAAGCTTCGCGCCTAATCCAATTTACTTCGATCCTGAAAACATTGTAAAGTTAGCTATTGATGCAGAATGTAATGCAGTAGCTACTACCTACGGTGTTTTGGGAATGATGAGCCGTAAGTACGCACACAAAATTCCTTTCATCGTAAAAATTAACCACAACGAAATTTTAACCTACCCTACTAAGTACGAACAAATTATGTACGGCTCAGTAGAAGAGGCTTGGAACTTAGGTGCAGTTGCAGTTGGTGCAACCATTTATTTTGGTTCTGAAGGTAGCAACCGCCAAATTATGGAAGTAGCCGCTGCTTTTGAGCGTGCTCACGAACTAGGTATGGCTACTATTTTATGGTGCTATACTCGTAATAACTCATTCAAGAAAGATGGTGTTGATTACCATGTTGCTGCAGATGTTACTGGACAGGCTAACCACCTAGGTGTAACTATCCAAGCTGATATTATTAAGCAGAAACTTCCTGAAAACAACGGCGGTTTCCCTGCTATCAACTTCGGTAAGTCTCACCCTAAAATGTACGGTGAACTTTGTGGCGATAACCCTATTGACCTTTGTCGTTACCAAGTAGCTAACTGCTATATGGGCCGTGCAGGACTTATCAACTCTGGTGGCGAAAGTAAAGGCGTTACAGATTTAGCAGAATCTGTACGTACTGCAGTAATTAACAAGCGTGCAGGTGGTGCCGGTCTTATCTTAGGACGTAAGGCATTCCAACGCCCTGTTAAAGAAGGTGTTGCTTTATTGAACGCTATTCAAGATGTGTACTTAGAGCCAGGTGTAACTATTGCATAAGTAATAGACACTTCAATTATACCAAAAGCACCTTCCAGCGATGGGAGGTGTTTTTTTATACTATTTCACTAGCTCACTTTTATTGCAACATAGTTGCAGCTATATTTGCAACCATGATGCAAATACTACGTAGGGTGGCGATTACTCAACGGGCAACGATCTGGTTGTTCTTTGCTGCCTTTTTTTGTTTTGCTTCAACTGCTTCAGCACAAAGTAAATCCGCTTGCAAACTTGAATTACACGGCACTATTACCGATTCAATAAATCACGAGCATCTTATTGGCGCCACTGTTTTAATCTTTGAACTGAATAAAAGCACTTCCGTAGCTGCTGATGGACACTTTCACTTTTATAATTTATGCCCTGCAAAATATACTTTGCAATTTTCAATGGCTGGTTATGAGCAGTTTACCACAACTTATAATCTACTCAAAAACAGCGAACTAGATATTCACTTGCACGAGGGCACCTTGCAGTTTAAAGTTGTTGATATTTCTGCTAGTCAGTATAAACCTAGTAACACAGCTTCTGAAAATACGGTATCTGAAACGGATAGAAACCGTACTGCTGGTCAGCCACTTGGCGATATTTTAAAGACTATTCCTGGGGTATTTGCCTTCCAAACGGGTCCTACCATTGCAAAGCCTATGATTAGAGGGATGCACAGCAATAGGGTATTGATTGTAAACAATGGCGTTCGCTTGGAAGGACAACAGTGGGGTAGTGAACACGCTCCTGAAATAGATCCTTTTGCAGCCCAAAAAATATCTGTAATTAAAGGCGGTGCAAGTTTGCGTTACGGTGCCGATGCTTTGGGTGGTTCCATTGTTTTAGAGCCAGCACCACTACCGCATAGCCCTGGCATAGAAGGATTTGTACAAACCAATGCTGCTACCAATGGCAGAACTGGAGCAGTTTCTGTTCAGTTAGAAGGCAACCATAGTTTCTTACCCAAACTAGGTTGGCGTATCCAAACTAGTGCCAAGCAAGGGGGCAACCTACAAACCGCCAAATACTATTTGAACAATACTGGTGTTCAGGAACAAAACCTAAGTGCTGCCCTTGGTTGGAAAGAAAAGCACGGGGCAATCAACCTTTATTACAGCACTTATAACAACAAAATAGGCATTTTCTCTGGAGCGCATATTGGCAATCTTGCCGATTTGGAACGTGCCTTTAACCGACCAGATACCACGTTTAATACAGGCTTTAGCTATCAAATAAATCGACCTTATCAGTTAATAGGTCACCAATTGTTGAAGGCTGAAACCCATTGGAACTTTCACGATTTAGGGAAGTTTACACTAATAGCCAGCTACCAAAATGATAGCCGCAAAGAATACGACCTGCACAAACCTAAAGGTGGCAGAAGTACAGGACCTGAATTAGAATTCAAGCTTAATTCGTTCCAATACGAGGCATTATTTGAACACAAACCACTTACCAGATGGCGAGGACAAGCAGGAATACAATATGCCACCCAAAGCAATATTGCCTTAGGTAGAATTCTGATACCCAATTTCAGACTTTATACGGGTGCAATTTTTATTTCTGAAAGGTACTTTACAGAAAAATGGGAGTTTGATGCAGGCATTCGCGCCGATTACCGTTGGCAACGTTCTTATGCCTACGAATCGGATACTTTGGTAAGTCCAATTTATAGTTACCAAAGTGTTAGTGGTACCATTGGAGCTATTAGAGAATTACCCAAAGGTTTTAAGGCAAAAGCTAACTTCAATTCAGGTTGGCGAGCTCCAGGTATTAACGAATTGTTTTCTGATGGGGTTCACCACGGTAGTGCCTCGTATGAAGAAGGTAATAGAAACCTACAACCTGAGCGCAGTTATAGTTCTAGCATTACCATTGAACGCAGTACTGGGCGTTTATACGGTGAAGTAGGGGTTTACGCTAATTACATTGATAACTTTATGTATTTGCAACCTCAGTACCCAGAAAGCAGATTAACCATAAGGGGCGCATTTCCTTATTTTAAATACAAACAAGCCAATGTGCTTTTTCGTGGGATAGATGGTCAGGTAAGTTATGAACTAACACAACGGCTACAGTTTACTGCTAAAGGAAGTATAGTTCGCACTTGGAACTATTCTGAAAACGACTACCTTATCCTTACCCCAGCAGATAGAATTACGCTAAGTTCATTGTATAAACTTATTGATAAAGAGCAGCTCCATTTAAGTGTAAGGGCGGAAATAGAACAAGTTTGGCAGCAAACGCGTGCTCCTAAAAACCAAGATTATACTGCTCCGCCCAAAGGTTATTACCTTATAAATGCGGGTATTGAAAGCACTTTTAAATACCTAAACCGAAATATTTATATCGGTTTGCAAGCTAGAAATCTATTCAATGTTGTCTACCGAGATTACCTCAATAGGTTCCGATATTTTGCCTACGATTTAGGCAGAAACGTGAGTATTCAAATCAAAATCCCATTATTCAATTCAAACCCTAAACAGTAAAATCCCCCTATTCTTAATATGAAAAAGTCGCTATTGCTACTTGCTGCTACAGCCTTCGCCTTTTACTCTTGCTCTGAAGATGAAGCAACCCCTGCCAAGAAAAACGATGTTGAAGTACTAACTACTTTAAAGGCAGTATTTACAGAACTTGGCACCACAAAGTCCGATACCTTTACTTTCCGTTCAACTGATGGTGCTGTTTTCGGTCGTACAACTAAGTTTGATACCATCAGACTTGCGCCGCTAAAAGCTTATAGTCTTTCATTGTTAGTATTAGATGAAAGCAAGCAAGTAGTTGAAGACAAAACTCCTGAAATTGTGAGAGAAGGAAAGGAACACCAGTTCTTTTTTAATTCAAATCCGTTAGACTTATTACTTACAAATTATGCCACTGCCAACAAAGATTCTTTGAATTTACCAATTGGCAATTTGGTAGGTAGTATCACAACAAAACCAACTGCAGGATCAGGAACCTTTACCATTGAATTGGTACACGAACCAGTGAAAACCAATTCAGGTGTTGCTAACAATAACAGAGCTAACGCTGGCGGCGAAACCGATATTTCAGTAGCGTTTCCAGTTATTGTTAAATAAGACTAGGAATTAGGTGAAATGGTAGAAAGCCGCAGCTTTAATAGGCTGCGGTTTTTTTATGTTTTAACCTAAATTATTAGTTTATCATTTTTTGTTTATGACTTTTCTATATCTTCGTATTGATATTTAACCAAATTGAATGAAAAGAAAACTACTTATGCTTGTAGCACTTATGGTGCTACTCTGTAACTTTTCGTATGCCCAAAGGCCCATTTACATTGCCTTTTTGTGGCATATGCACCAACCTATTTATTGGCCGGGCGAATCGGTAGTACAAACTATTAATAGCAATAGATACCCATTTTCTGTTGCCGATGTATTCAACTCTAGAACAGGTCCTTATACCTCCTGGCCTAACAACGCAGTAAGAAACGGGCATAATGCAAGACTTGCCAACTTCGGTGCCTCGGTTAGTTTTTCCGGTTCTTTAATTGAAAACCTCAATACTTTGCAAGCAGCAGGAAGGGGCTATAACAATTGGCGTAACGATTGGAATACTTCACGTAGCTACTTGACTGCCAGAGGAAACAGAAGATTGGATTTAATTGGGTTTGGCTACCATCACCCACTAATGCCATTGCTTGATAGCATTGATATCCGCAGACAAATCAGGTGGCACAAACAGATATTTGCTTCTAATTTCAATGGTCCTTACAGCAAGGGGATATTCACTCCAGAAAATGCTTTTGCTAATCATATTATTCCTGCACTAAAGGCTGAAGGTTTAGATTGGGTTTTGGTTGATAATATCCACTTCGATAGGGCTTGTGCGGGTTATCCCTTTAATACAAGTGGCAACCTTTATGAAATGAATAAGAGCGACCAGCGCAACCCAAATCCGAACGATTGGGTGCAGTTGAATAATTTATGGGCACCAACTCGTAATTCAGCCCGTTGGGGTAGGCAACCTCATTATGTGGCATATACCGACCCTGCCACAGGTGTTCAAACTAAGATGATTGCCGTTCCTGCCGATAGATATATGGGTAATGAAGATGGTCGTGGCGGTTTTGGTGCACTTAATTATGATATGGTGATGAGTCAGCTTGAAAGCCAAAATACCGACCCTAACCATCCTATTTTAATCGTGCTTCACCACGATGGCGATAATTATGGAGGCGGTTCTGATAGTTATTACAATGGAAATTTCAGCAGCTTTATCAACTGGCTAAATGCAAATCCGAACCGATTCAGATGTACTACCGTACAAGATTATTTAGATATGTTTCCTCCAGATACCAACGATGTTATCCACGTAGAAGCGGGTAGTTGGAGCGGTGCTGATAATGGTGATCCTGAGTTTAAGAAATGGAACGGCGACCCTAATAATTGCTATTCACCAGATAGAAATAGTTGGGGCGTAATTACTGCTGCTAGAAATATTGTGCAGCAAGCCAGCCAAGTAAACCCAACAGCACAAGCCACTCAAAACGCTTGGAAATCGTTAATGAATGGGGAGGCCAGCGATTATTGGTACTGGGATGGTAGCAGCAACTTAGTTTGGGATACCCACCCCACCACGGCTAGTAACCAAGCAATTGCACAAGCTTTGCCAATTGCAAGGTCAGGTACAGATAATACCCCACCAGCAGTTTATCAGCCTCAAAGAGAGCCTTATAACCCAGGAGAAAGGGAATGGAACCAATTACAAAGTAGCAACTTTACAGTTTGGACCTACGCGTTCGACTTAAGTGGTTTGCGTTCTGTAAAGCTAAAATATAGAGTGGCGACAGGTGCTAATACCGCTCCAACTGCCGATAACAAAACGTATGCAGGTGGCAGTTCAGTTGGAGCTTGGACGGAATTGGTGATGAATAGCACTTTTATCCGTTCGCAAGCTAATGCCCAGCCTACCGCCAAGGCGAGAGAGTATTGGGCAACTATTACTGGTATTGGAAGTAAGCTAGTAGACTATTATGTTGAAGCCATTGATAGTGCCAATAATACTTATAATAGCCCTATTTCTCACGTTTGGGTAGGTGCTGCAAATTCTATAGTCCACACTTGGAGAGATTGTGGCAACCCTAATGGTGGTGGCGTAAATCCAGTAAACCCGATACCACCAGGCGTAAGTTGGGTTCCGCAAAACCCTGGATTATCAGATACGATTACTGTAAGAATTGGTAATGCTGGCAGAGGAGCTCGTTTGCATTGGGGCGTAAATGGTTGGCAATTAAGTAATCCTTTGTACCGACCAGCAGGAACTCAATTGTTTCA
>JAIYDB010000079.1 GCA_027487695.1 Cytophagaceae bacterium
TAGCCACATTCTTTGGCTGCTAAAACCCCGTGCACACAACTATAATCAAATTCAATACCTTGTCCTATTCGGTTAGGACCGCTACCTAATACAATTACTTTCTTTTTATGGCTAACTACGCTCTCGTTTTCTCCTCCAAAGGTGCTGTAATAATATGGTGTGGCAGCTTCAAATTCGGCAGCGCAGGTATCTACCATTTTGTAAGTACGCTGTATGCCAAACTCTTGTCGCTTATTAAAGACCTGACTTTCAAGGCAGCGTAAAAGGTGGGCAATTTGTCTATCTGCGTAGCCCTTATGCTTAGCTTCTAGAAGTAATTCTTTTGGTAAATTATCTAAACGGTGCTTTTCAATTTCCTTTTCAAGCAATACCATTTCCTCAATTTGAGCGAGGAACCAACGGTCAATCTTGGTGATTTGGTAAATGGTTTTTAGCGGAATGCCTAGCTTAAAAGCATCGTAAACGTGGAATAAGCGATTCCAACTTGGGTTGGCTAGGGATTTAAGGATTTCGGCTTGGTTGGTAAGTTCTTTACCATCGGCACCAAGACCATTACGCTTAATTTCTAGAGACTGACAAGCCTTCTGCAACGCCTCTTGGAAGTTCTTGCCAATACCCATTACCTCACCAACAGACTTCATTTGCAAGCCAAGGGTTCTATCAGCCCCCTTAAACTTATCAAAATTCCATCGAGGGATTTTTACTATTACATAGTCTAAAGCTGGCTCAAAAAAGGCTGAAGTGGTTTTTGTAATGGCGTTCTTTAACTCATCTAATCGGTAACCGATAGCCAGTTTAGCCGCAATCTTAGCAATAGGATAACCCGTTGCCTTACTCGCCAAGGCCGATGACCTACTAACCCTTGGGTTAATTTCAATTCCAACAATATCGTCGTTTTCAGGATTTAAGGCGAACTGCACATTACAACCACCCGCAAACTGCCCGATACCATTCATCATTTTAATAGCGGTATCACGCATCTTCTGGTACACCACATCGGATAGCGTCATTGCAGGAGCAACGGTAATGCTATCGCCGGTATGGATACCCATTGGGTCGAAGTTTTCAATCGAACAGATGATGATGATATTGCCAACACAATCTCTCAGTAGTTCCAGTTCGTATTCTTTCCAACCTAAAATACTTTGCTCAATCAATACCTCATGAATAGGACTTGCGTGCAAACCGTGGTTTAGGGCTTGGTCAAATTCTGCTTGGGTATGCACAAAGCCACCTCCTGAACCACCCAAAGTATAACTAGGTCTGATTACAAGCGGGAAACCTATTTCTTGGGCAATTTCTTTACCTTCTAAAAAGCTTTTGGCGGTTTTACCCTTACAAACCATTACATCTAATTCCAGCATTTTTTGGCGGAATAGCTCACGGTCTTCGGTGGTTTCAATAGCCTTTATATCAACTCCAATAATTTCTACCCCATGCTTTTGCCAAATACCAGCTTTATCGCAGTCAATGGCAAGGTTTAAGGCAGTTTGTCCGCCCATAGTAGGGAGTACTGCATCAATTTTATGCCTTTCCAGAATATGCCTGATGCTCTTTTTTTCTAAAGGAAGCAGGTAAACGTGGTCTGCCGTAACAGGGTCGGTCATAATAGTGGCAGGGTTGCTATTGATTAGCACCACTTCAATACCTTCTTCTCTGAGTGAGCGAGCAGCTTGAGAGCCACTATAATCGAACTCACAAGCCTGACCTATGACGATGGGACCGCTACCGATAATAAGTACCGAGCGGATGGCAGTATTTTTAGGCATTGAAACTAGGGTAGTTAAGGTTTGGGCAAAGGTAATAAAAACACTTGCTCTACAAGTTCTAAAAATGAAGGTAAAAACAATAAGGGCATAACCTTTTAAGGTTTCAGTTAACCGCTGTATATTTGAGGCTATGGGTATACGTTCTTTATTGGCTAAACCAGCTGCTTCTTGGTTAGAAAAGAAAACAATTGAATGGGCTTCAAAACCAGTTGAAACTCAGGAAAAAATATTGCAAATGCTCCTCGCCAAAGGAAAAGATACCGCCTTTGGAGCAGACCATAAGTTAGCGCAAGTACGTACCCATCAGGAATTTGTGCAGGCAGTGCCTATTGTTGATTATGAGCAACTAGCACCCTATATCAATAGAGTTAAAGCAGGTGAAGAAAATGTACTATGGCCTGGCAAACCGCTATACTTTGCCAAAACCAGTGGTACCACTAGCGGCGTAAAGTATATCCCTATTACTAAAGATAGTATTCCTAACCACGTGGGCAGTGCTAGAAATGCAGTTTTTAGCTATATCCACGAAACAGGAAAGGCGCAGTTTCTGGACCAGAAACTTATCTTTTTGAGTGGTTCGCCAGAAATGGAGCAAGTGAATGGCATACATGTGGGCAGATTAAGTGGTATTGTTAATCACCATGTGCCGAAGTGGTTGCGCACCTACCAAATGCCTAGCTATGAAACCAATTGTATTGACGATTGGGAAACCAAATTAGATAAGATTATAGACGAAACCATTACCCAACGGATGTCGCTCATTTCCGGCATACCGCCTTGGGTGCAAATGTATTTCGATAAAATCCAAGAGCGTACAGGCAAGCAAATCAAGGATGTATTTCCTGATTTTTCCTTGTTTGTATATGGTGGGGTAAACTTTGAACCCTACCGCAAAAAGCTATTCGAAACTATTGGAAAGCGAATAGATAGCATTGAGTTATTCCCAGCTTCGGAAGGATTTTTTGCCTATCAGGATAGTCAGGAATATGAGGGGATGTTGCTGCTTTTAAACCACGGCATATTCTATGAATTTATCCCTGTGGAAGAATACGGACAGCCGAACGCAACTCGCCTAACCATTGGCGAAGTAGAATTGAATAAGAACTATGCCCTTATTGTAAGCACCAATGCAGGCCTTTGGGGTTATAGCATAGGCGATACAGTAAAGTTTGTGAATAAGGCACCGTACAGGGTTATAGTAACGGGACGAATCAAACACTTTATTTCGGCCTTTGGGGAACACGTAATTGCCGAAGAAGTAGAAAAGGCATTGCGCATAACCCTGCAATACCACCCAGAAGTAGAGATAGTAGAGTTTACAGTGGCACCACAAGTAACTCCTTCGGATGGCTTACCACGACACGAGTGGTATATTGAGTTTGCTAAAACGCCAGCTAATATGCCAGCCTTTGAACGTCGGTTAGATGAGCAAATGCGTAAGCTGAATATCTATTACGACGATTTAATAACCGGCAATATCCTAGAGCCCTTGCACGTAAAACCCCTGCCTAAAGAAAGCTTTATCAATTATATGAAGAGCCAAGGCAAACTAGGCGGTCAGAACAAAGTGCCTAGATTGAGTAACGATAGAAAGTTAGTAGAAGGGTTGTAGATTTATATAAACAAAGAAAAATTAGCAACTTATTTCTTCCCAATGAAAATTTCCCCAATAGAAATTATAGCTGGTGCAATACTGCTAATCGCGCTTGGTGGGGTGGTGGCTAGGGCTATAAAAGATGCCTACCAAAAGTATAAAAAGCGCAATGAAAATAGTTAAGCTTAAGTTTGATTATATTTCTTAGCTCGTTTGTACCTTCTGTAATCTCTACCAATTGCCCGAAATTCTAAGCGAATTTTAGTTTGAAAAAAGGGTGCACTAAAGCTGGTATTGATATCCTTATTGGGTCCAATCGTTTTGCGGTATCCTGCACCTATCCCTACCGATGCATATTTAAAAAATCGGTAATATGCCACTACTGATGGCTCAAACACATATACCCTATTATTCTCAGAAAATGAGTTTGCATCAGAAAACTGAGCTCGATGGTTGGACTTTACAATACCAGTTCCCACTACACACGGCAAATCTATTTCCCACCTATTTTTAAATAATACAGTTGGTTCATAGTAAACAGAGAAAAAATGTAACCTAGCCGATACGTTATACGTGCTATCAGCAATTTTTTCAGTGAACGAAAGTTTGTAAGGCATAAAGGTAAAACAGCCGCCAATTTCGTGGTATTTGTTCAGCTTAAGTCCAAGTTTAAATCCCCAAAATTGAACTAATTCATCGTTCAATAAAGACCTTCGGTTATTCAATTGGAAGTTAGGCTTGTACCTTAAACCTTCAAAAAAAGCACTATCCAGAAACTGAGCTTCCACTCTATTTCCAACTGATGTTCCTATCCATAACATTAGGAACAACACAAGTTTCAGCATTGTGCTATACAGTTTCAATCGATATTATAAATGCCTAATAAGTTTTGATACAAATTTAGGCTTGGTTTGTGAGTATGTAAAGGTAAGACAGATTTTTTGGCTTACCGTTTAATTATTCAAACCTACCAATTACTCATTAGTTGCCTTTTCCATGCCACCAAATCATAAAAATATGAATCAATAGGAAGTAGCGTTACTATTTTGAGGCTAACTTGTAGTCACAAAACTCAATAGTAAGCTTAAGCTAACTTGTCAATGAACTCGGCACAATGAAAAAAGAAAGAAACCTCCTACTTATCGCTTGCTTTGGTATAATCGCTGTGCTTTCTGTGGCGTTTACTAGCAGCATAAACCAGGTAAAACTATTGCCTGCAAAAACTTTTGCCCAAGGCGAAAATGTGGAATACCGTGTGCATTATGGTTTCATTACCGCTGGTGAGGCTACTATGCGGGTGAATAAGTCGCTAGGAAAGGTAGGTAGCCATCCTTGCTTTAAAATTGAAGTGGAAGGACGCACAACTGGTGCTTTTGATAAGTTCCTGAGCATCAAAGATATCTGGGGAACTATGCTCGATACGGGTATGTATCACCCATTACAAAGCTATAGGTTGATTGAAGAAGGCAATTACCGATTAAAGGAGATTGTAAACTATGACTATCCCAACAAAAAGGCCATTGTAAGCCATAACGAAGAAAAACGTGAAGTAAAACTGCCTGGTATTGTGCAGGATATGGTAAGTGGATATTACTATTTCCGCTTGGTAGATTACAGCCAATTGAAAGTTGGCGATGTGATTAACGTGACAGGAATGTTTGAGGAAAAAATTTACAATTTAAAGGTTAAGTATTCTGGTAAAGAACGTATTAAGACAAAGTTTGGTCGTATCAATGCAATTGTGTTAACTCCACAATTGCCTGAAAACAAGTTATTTGATGGCGAAAATGCAGTACAATTCTTTATCTCTGACGACCAGAACCGTATCCCTTTAAAAATTAGAGCAGAGCTAGTTGTAGGTGCTGTTGAGCTAGATATTAAAGGATATACGGGCTTAAAATACCCAATTAAGTTCGGTTAAGCATTGCTCAAATTTGATTGCAATTTGCCCGTTTTGCTTACTTTTAGGTTATGAAAGTATGCGGGTTTACCTTTATCAGGAATGCAGTTAAGTTCGATTACCCCATAGTGGAGGCAATCACATCTATATTGCCTGTTTGTGATGAGGTAGTAGTGGCACTTGGCAATTCAGATGATGGTACCGAGGAACTAATAGCAAGTATTAACAGTCCGAAGATTAGGATCATACCCACCGTTTGGGACGATAGCCTACGAGAAGGTGGCGCAGTTTTAGCCCAAGAAACAAATAAGGCATTCGATAGCATTGCAGCAGAGTACGATTGGTGCTTTTACATTCAAGGCGATGAGGTTTTTCCTGAGCAATTTCAAAAGCCACTTTTAGCGTCAATGGAGCAATGGAAAGACGATAAGGGAGTAGATGGCTTGCTTTTTGATTACCTACATTTTTACGGCACCTATGATTTTATAGGCGATAGCCCAAATTGGTACCGCCGAGAAATAAGAGTTGTACGCCTAAATAAGAATATCCGTAGTTATAAAGATGCCCAAGGCTTTAGGTTTACAAATGGCGAAAAGCTAAAAGTGAAACTAGCCAATGCAAATATGCACCATTATGGTTGGGTACGTACTCCAAAGGCTATGATGGAAAAAAGCAAAGCCTTTAATAAACTATGGCATTCGGACGATTGGGTGAAGGAAAAACTAGGCGATGAAGATATTTTCAACTTCAACGATTTTGATTCACTAGCACCCTTTAAAGGCAAGCATCCTCGAGTGATGGAAAGCCGCATTGCCCAAGCCAATTGGCAACTCCAAAGCGATCCTACTAAAAAGAAAATGAAGCCTAAGCAATGGTTGCGCTACTTGCTGAAGCAGTGGTTTGGTATTTATATATTTGAATACAAAAACTATATTCTTTTAAAGTAAGAAAACCACAACTATGGTGTGGCTTTAAATGTATTTAAATAAGGAGAATTAAATCTTTAACTATTTCTAAAGATAATAAATCGGTCGGAATTAAGTTCGTCACGAACTACCGCAGCTAGCTCATAGTTTTCGTTGGCTAAATGCTGGGCAAGAGTTTTCTTTAATTCAGGATACGACATTAGATGTAATGGCTTTGCAGGTTTGCAAACATCTAAACCGATGTATTTTGCTATTCTATTGTAAACATCAGGTGGCCAATTCATTGTGATGTTATCGATATCTGAAATATCAATCAAAAAATAACAGATTGGAGTGGGACTCACCAAGCTTTTCAATTCTGTATGCACCTCATCTAATGCAGCTTCAGTATGAAAAATGGTCACGAAGCAAGATGTTGATTCAATAAACTCAGGGGTATCAATCGCGTATTTAAAGATAGTTGTAGTTACATCTGCTCTTTTTTCAGTATCGAATCGGCAAAGGAGGTAAGTGCTAATTTCCATCATCATTCAAATAATTATGCGTGCCTTGTTTGATTTTACTTCCGCAAGTAAAACCACCCTTGTGCCAAAAGTTGGCGCAGGCTAATAATTGGAATAGAGCGCGACTTTGAAAATGTATCATAAAAAAAGTAACCACCCTTTTGGGGTGGCTACTTCAAATTTTCGGTGGAAGTGGTGGGCTGGTTTACCGTAACTATGCAAAATGTTACCTTCCTTGGTAAACTGCCCTCCATAGCTGTTTGCCCTTGCAAGTAGCTACAAGCTTCCGCCATATCTTGGCGGAGGGTAAAAAGATTTTTTAATTCTGCATTAAAAACGCCTTGATATACTCGTTCAAGTCGCCTGCTAGTACGTTTTGAACATCAGTTCGTTCGTAGCCTGTGCGTACATCTTTAATTAATTTATAAGGATGCAATACATAATTACGGATTTGACTTCCGAAATCAATACGCATTTTGGCGCCTTCCACTTCTGCTTTCTTTGCGTTGCGTTTATCTATTTCTACTTGGTAAAGCTTGCTTTTTAGCATTTTAATAGCCTTATCCTTATTCATAATCTGGCTACGTTCTTGCTGACAAGCAATGACAATACCCGATGGGATGTGATGCAAACGTACCGCAGTTTCTACCTTATTTACGTTCTGACCGCCTTTGCCGCCTGCTCTAAAGGTATCCCACTCAATATCGGCTAGGTTAACGTCAATTTCAATGCTATCGTCTACCACAGGGTAAGCAAAGACAGAGGCAAAAGAAGTATGTCGGCGTCCTTGAGAATCAAAAGGCGATACACGTACTAAACGATGAACACCGATCTCAGCTTTCAAATAACCGTATGCGAACTCACCATCAATTTCTAGGGTAGCAGATTTTATCCCAGCACCATCTCCAGCCTGTAAATCCACTTCCCGAACGGTGTAGTTGTTCTTTTCGCCCCACATAATGTACATCCGCATCAGCATTTCAGCCCAATCTTGACTTTCAGTACCACCAGCGCCAGAGTTAATCTCAATCATTGCACTTAGCTGATCTTCTTCATTGCTAAGCATTTTCTTGAACTCAAGTTCTTCTAAGGTTTTGAATGCCTTATTATAGGCAGCGTCAACTTCCTCAAGGGTAGCCTCTTCAACATCGGCAAATTCTTGCAGCGTATCGGTATCATCAACTAAAGCTTGTAGTTGCTCAAAAGCAATGGTCCAAGCCTTCTTTACTTTTATTCCTTTTAATAGTTTTTCTGCATCCTTAGGGTTATCCCAAAAGTCAGGTGCCAGCGTAAGGGCTTCTTCGCTTTTTATTTCTTGGCTTTTGGCATCGTAGTCAAAGATACCCCCTCAGGGCGGCAGTGCGCTCCTTCAACTCACGGAGTTGATCAGTAGTCATATATTGTAATCTTAAGTAGAAAGGTAAAAGTAGTGGTTTAAGCCCAATTCTTACTTGAATTTTTTGCCCTTCGGTTTAGGTCCGTATCTTTTCCCTGGCGTGGCCGATTTTGATTTCGATGCCGTTTTACCTAAGGTTAAACCTTGTTTTGGGCTTTTTTTATCTGCCGATTTTTTAACCTCTAATTTTTCGATTCCAGTCTTGCTTTTTGGGGCAACCTTAAAGCCACGGTCTTTCTTTTCGTGGAAGGCACCTTGAAAGGTAGGATCGTCTTTCTTACGCTGATTGTCAATTTCACGGAGCATTAATTGCTCTTCGTCAAATGGCGTTTCAGTGATTGGTACTCCTTCAGGAATAGGCAATCTAGGCACTGGCATTCGGATAATCTTTTCAATTTTAGCAATATGCCAAGCTTCCGCCTTAGTCATAAAAGTGATTGCCTTACCTATTTCTTTGGCTCTGCCTGTTCTACCAATTCTGTGCACATAATCTTCATAGATTACAGGTACATCGAAATTGAAAACGTGGCTTACTTTGGTAATATCTAAACCTCTAGCAGCTACATCGGTAGCTACCAATATGCGTACGTTACCTTCTTTAAAGGCCTCCATACTATTGATACGGGTATTCTGACCTTTATTAGCGTGGATAACTTTAACGGTATCCAGAATCTTACGATCTAAAAAGCGGAATATATTTTCAGCAATGGTTTTGGTACGCACAAAAACGATAACTCTGTTAAACTCCTCTTTCTGATAGAGAAAGTGCATAAGCAAATTTACTTTCGTTTTGAAGTTAGGCACCTCATAAAGCTCTTGCTCAACAGTTTCAGCTGCCGTGGCCGATGCGGTTGCTTCTACAATGGTAGGGTTCTCTAAAAACTCTTCACTAAGTCGTAATACCCTTTCGCCCATAGTGGCACTAAAAAGCATATTCTGCCTTTTAATAGGGATAACCTCCAATAACCTGCGGATTTGGGGCATAAATCCCATATCCATCATTTTATCGGCCTCATCTAATACCATAGTTTTAATTTCCTTTAAAACAAGGTAGCCATCTAAGTAAAGGTCAATCATCCTGCCTGGGGTAGCCACTAAAATATCAATGCCCTGTGCTAATTTTTCCTTTTGTGTTTTAGGACCAAGGCCGCCATAAATGGCTAAGTGTCTGATATCAGTATTTTTGCCTAAAATGGTTATTTGTTCATCTATTTGCATGGCCAGCTCCCTAGTTGGAGCAAGTATTACAGCCCTAGGGTTAGTTCCTTGGGCATACTTTACCTTCATGAGTAATGGCAATAGATACGCAGCAGTTTTTCCTGTTCCAGTTTGGGCAATACCTAGTAAGTCTTGGCCATTGAGTGCCAAGGGTATTGCTTTTTCTTGAATAGGGGTAGGTTCTGAATAGCCAAGTTCTTCCACCGCGGTCAGAAGTTGCTTGTTCAGGTTAAAATCGGCAAAAGTCATATTGCAAAGGTAGAGATTTTGGCGGGCGAACGTTTGCAGAAGCAATAATTCACATATCCTACACTATTCAACATGGTTTTAAGGACGTATTTTACGCCCATTCATACTCGTATTTTTGAAGTTTTCATTCATTTTAAGCAGAGGCATTTAGGTTATTTTTTTTATTTGATTGATTAGTAAAGCAGGTTTAGTTGCTCTTATCGTTGATGCAGGTATATTTTCTTTAAGGAACTCACTTGTGTTAACTAAACCTTTATTCATCAAATTCACTAACCATTCCTTAGAATGAGAAAAATCTACACGCTCTGTTTTCTAATAGCTTCAGCCTTTGGTCTGAATGCTAATGCCCAAGTAATTGGCGAAAACATGATGGACAACTTTGAAAATGTTCGTCTTTTTACCTATAACTTGGCATTAACTGGTGGAACCTTCACTGGTCCAATTGTTAACCCAAGCGCTACTGGTGCAAATACCAGTACTCAAGTAGGTTCTTATGCACGTAACCCAGGACAGCAGTACGATGCCCTAGTTTGTGACCTACCAGGCAATGCAGTTGGCATTAATGATTATGTAACTAGAACTAAAAAGTTTAGCATGAAAGTATGGACCAACGCTCCTGTAGGAACAGCTGTTCAATTAACTATTCAAAACAGAGCTCAATCAAGCGGTCCAAACTACCCAGTAGGCAGACACAGTGTATTCACTACCAGAACATCAGTTGCTGGTGCTTGGGAAAACTTAGTATTTGAATTTGCCGAACAACCTTGGAATCAGGCTGCTAGTGTTGAAAATCGCTTAGATCAAGTAATTATTTCATTCAACAACAACTCTTTCACTGGCGATACTTATTACTTTGATGAATTAGCAGGTTTCGGTATTTCTACTCCACCAGTAATTAGACCAGAATTCTTATGGACAAACTTTAGTTCAGTTAATCCTTTAACTGTTCCAGGAGCTGATGGTGTTCTAACTAATGTAGCGAATCCTTCTCGTTCTCCAATGCACAACTCTGAAACCGTTGGCAGATACGTTCGTAGTGCTGTACAATATGATGTTTTACGTTTTGCTTGGGGTAACTCTAACCTTAACAGTTTAGCTGCATACCGCAACAACGAAAAGAAATTCTTTTTAAAAGTTTACTCTCCTGCAGTTGGTACTACAGTACAATTCACATTGCAGTCTTCTACTGCATTCCAGTTACCATATCCTCAAGGCCGATTTGCTGAGTTTACAGGCGCTACTACCGTAGCAAACGCTTGGGAATGGATAAGCTTATCGCACGCTGGTAACCCAGATGGTGCCTTAGCAGAAACTGCAGTAAGAGAAGTTGCTATATTATTCAACTCAAATACTACTGCTCCTATTACAGTTCACATGGATTCTATTTGTGGTCCTGGTGGTGCAACTGGTTTCGTGCCATTGAGTGCAAAAACCATCAATACTTCTATCAAGGCTAATGTTTATCCTAACCCAACTACTACCAAGTTAAATGTACAAATGCCTGAAACCGGTGTTTATATTAACGAATTGGTTATCAGAAACCTAGCTGGTCAAATTTTAACTTCTCAAAGCTTTGCAGCTAACCAACTTAGCACTGCAACTGTATCGGTAGCCACGCTAACCAATGGTTTATACTTATGTGAAGTAAAAACCAATAAAGGCGTAACTACTAAGCGCTTTACAGTAAGCAAGTAATTGCCTTTCCTTATAATTTCTTAGTTCTAAACAGCCCTTGTAGTTTTCACTACAAGGGCTGTTTTTGTTAGTTCAATGCACAATTCCGAAATTTAGATTACCTTACCATACTATTATTGAAACAACAGTAGTATAATTCTGCTTGTATTTAGGTTTAGTAGCCTAAGTAAATTATATTCAACAACCGAAATAGAAAACAACCTATGTTGCATAGCGCCTTTGCTGAACATACCGACTCCGATTTGTGGTTGCTATTGAAGCAAGGCGAAATTAAGGCCTTGGAAACCTTGCACGCAAGGCACTATAAGGTTCTTTATAGGTTCGGTTTAAAGCTTTGTGCAAATAAGGAAATTACCTCCGATTGCTTGCAAGACCTTTTCTTTCAACTCTGGAACAAGAGGTCTGATCTTAAAGATGTAAAGTCGGTTAGGTTTTATCTTATCAAATGGCTGAAACGAGATATTATTAGAGCTATTTCAGGTAAAAATTCAGGTGCAAACTTTACGGATTTATCGGTTGAGTCTGAAAAAGCATTTGAAGTATCGGTTGATGATGTTTATGAAAAATTAGAGGCTGATAAAAACAAAAGAGCCATTTTAGAAAAAGCAATGGAAACTCTAAGTCCAAGGGAAAGGGAAGTAATATACCTGCGTTTTTTTATGGAAATGACCTATGATGAAATTTGCAATGCTTTACAGTTAAGTTACCAAGTAGTAATGAATTACATTCACCGAGCACTTAAAACCTTAAGAGCGAACAAACTAATTAGCAAGTTAGCCCCTATTATTGCCCTAGTTTTAAGCCAATTTGGATTTAAACTCATTTTTTTTGATTTTTTTGGTTAGTAATTCCATCCCTAGTCCTCTTTATTCAAACAAGAAAAACAGAAAATGAAGGAGCATTTTGGCACCGATTTTTTCCTGCAGCAAGCGAGCTTTAAAAACTGGGTTCTCGGTGAGAACGAAGCCGATTGTGCTTACTGGGACGCCTGGATTGTCAAGCATCCTGAAAGTGCTCCAATGGCATTTTTTGCTTCAAAATTAGTTGCTGGCTTGCCTGTTTTAGCTTCTGATGTTACAGATGAAAACATTAGGACAGAATGGAATAAACTGTACAACCGCATTCAAGAAGCAGAACCAAAGCGTAGTACTTCTAAAGTTGTTCAATTTTTGTTACGTGCTGCTGCAGTTGTGGCCTTCGCCATCATTTCAGGCACTTTAGCGGTTTATTATTTGTTTAGTCCTGTAATTGTTGAATATGCCACAGAAGGCAATTCTCAGAAAAGGGTAGTTCTTTCAGATGGTACCGAGATTGCGTTGAACAATAAATCAAGTGTTATTGTGCAAAGTTCTAATAGGTTTGCCGTACCACGTGAGGTTTGGTTAAGAGGGGAAGCGTATTTCCATGTGCAACCAATGACAGAGGAAAGTACATTAAAGCCATTTATTGTACATACGCCTGATTTAGATGTAAAGGTTTTGGGCACTCAATTCAATGTAAATGCTAGAGATAGTAAAACTAAAGTCCTTTTAGATGAAGGCAAAGTGGTACTTAAAATTATGCAACAAGTTGTTGCCGATAGCATAACCATGGTTCCTGGCGATTTTGTAAGCTATGCATCGTTAGAAAACAAAGTTAATACAACTAAAACCCCAATTAATTCTACTTATGTAACTGCTTGGAAAACTGGTTTCTTTCAATTTGACAAGACCCCTGTTTCAGAGGTTATTGCAATGGCAGAATCGGTTTTAGATGTTAAAGTTGTGCTTTCTAAACCAGCAATTCTAAAGCAAACAATTACAGGTAAAATACCTAGTAAAAATCCTGACGATATTTTTAATTCATTGAGTAGTTTGTTTAACCTTACTTATCACAAAGAAGGTTCAACTATTTACTTGAATGAATTAAAATCTAAATCAGAACCATCGAAGAAGAATTAATAAATACTACTAAGGCTGCCCCTGCTTTATTAGTAATACCAAATACCTAAATAACCAAAAATGAAGATACAATTACCCATCAAGCAAGGCTTGTATTGCTTTGGTATTGCGCTTGCATTGCATTTTCCCAATGCAACTAGTGCTAAAACAAATACCACTCAGGTATTAGCCACCCAAAACATACTCCCATCTGGCATAGGTTTAACTAAGGTTTTACCAGAATTAGAAAGCAAATTTAAAATTTCGTTTGTATTCAAAAACGACGATCTTTCTAATATTTCTATCCCTTCTAAGGTATTAGATGCAGCTACACTTAATGAAGCTATTCAGCTTATAGAATTGTATGCTAATGTTAAAATTGAGCAAACTGGTGCCCAAGTTTATTCATTAAATACAGTTGCTGAAAAGCAATCTAATAACGCTTCCGCTAATCAAAGTAAAACAGGAGAAAAAGCTAACAACAAATCGGCAGTTGCTCCAATTCAAGTTTCTGGTACCGTAACCGATGAAAATAGCAATCCTATTCCTGGGGTTGCAGTGGTTGTTTTAGGCGGTACAGCTACCACCGTAACCGATTTTAATGGCAAATTCAATATTGAAGCCGATGAGGCCGCTACATTGCAATTCAGGTTTGTGGGTTATGAAACTTTAGATATTGCAGTATTAGGTCGTTCTAATTTTTCTGTTCAATTAAAGCCTTCATTACTTCAAACTAAAGACGTAGTTGTAGTAGGTTATGGTACAAAAACTAAAAAGGAAATAAGCTCTAGTATTGGTTCAGTAAACGCCAAAGAAATTACTGCAACTCCGGTTGCCGATCCTGCACAAGCCCTACAAGGAAGAGTTGCTGGTTTACAAGTAATTCAAAACTCTGGTGCGCCAGGTGGTACTGGTGGTACATCAATCAGAATTAGAGGTATATCGTCAGTTAATGGATCTAACAATCCACTAATTGTATTAGATGGGTTCCCGTTACCTGATCAGAATGCTGATAACGTATTAAATGCCATTAGCCCTAACGATATTGAAAGCATAGACATTCTTAAAGATGCTGCTGCTGCTTCAATTTACGGTGTAAGGGGTTCTAATGGTGTTGTTATCATCAATACCAAGCGAGGTAAAGATGGTAAATCAACCGTTAGTTTAGATTATTACAGAGGCATTCAATCTGCCTGGAATTTGCCGAAAATGTTGAATGCAGAAGAGTATTCAATCATAAACAGTGAAGCTCGTTTAGCAAGTGGCTCTCCAGTAATTACAAAACTTCAAGATCCTGCAGCAGTTAAAAATATTTATGGTGAAGGTACCGATTGGCTTGATGAAATATTTAGAGCTGCGGCAATGACTAATGTTTCACTAAGCTTCACTGGCGGAACCGACAAGGCACGTTATGCTGTATCTGGTGGTTATTTCAAGCAAGATGGTATTGTTCGTGGTACTGAGTTCGATCGTTTTAACTTAAAGTTTAATGGCGATTATCAGGTTTCTAAGAAACTGAAAGTAGGTAACAACATTACCATGAGCCGTACTACTGAACGCCCTAGAAATACCTTCGATCCTTTCAATAGTTTATTGTTATTAGCAGTGGCATCGCCGCCTACCGTTCAGGTTAGAAACGATGATGGTTCTTATGCTGGTGGTAATGGCGCAACCGATGGCTTTAACGAACCTAACCCAGTTTATGATATTGAGGTTCCTGAAATAGTAAACACTCGTTACAGAGCTATTAGCTCGGTTTTTGCAGACTATGAAATTATCCCAGGCTTAAATGCTAGAGTAAATTTAGGTATGGATTTCCTAACCCAAAATATTAAAAACTGGAGTCCTGCAATCCCTTCCACTGGTGGCCGACCTATTGCAGTAACTGGTTCAAGCGAGCAAACCAACTTTAATCCAAGCTATTTGGCAGAATACACATTAAGCTACAAGCGTAGCTTTGGCAACCATAATTTCAATGCATTAGGTGGTTATACTGTACAAGATAACAACTTTAACTACTTAGGTGCTAGCCGTGCTGGTTATACTCGTTTAGATTTAAGAACTTTAGACGATGCAGCAACTGTTCCAACAAACCTATCACAAATTGGTAATTTCGGTGGCTTTGGAACAAATCGCTTACTTTCTTATGTAGGCCGTATTGGTTATGATTTCAAAGAAAAATACATAGTATCATTCTCACTAAGAAGAGATGGTTCTTCAAATTTTGGTCCTGGCAATAAGTACGCAGTATTCCCTTCAGTTTCTGTTGCTTGGAACGTAATTGATGAAGATTTTATGGCTAAAGTTCCTTTAATCAGCAACTTAAAAGTACGTGCAAGTATTGGTCAAACTGGTAACCAAAACGTAGCAGCATTCGCTTACCTACAAAGAATAAATACTGCAATCCAATATCCTTTTGGCGATAACAGCTCAACAGGTGGAGCCAATGCAGGTGCTGCACCTACATCTACTAAAAACCCAATTCTTCAGTGGGAGAAAAACCAACAAACTAACTTGGGTATTGATTTAGGTATTATGAAGAACAGAATTAACCTTTCTGTTGATATTTATGAGCGTAAATCATTGGATCTAATATTCAATGTTGCCCCTCCAGCAACTTCAGGTACATATGAAGCCTCGCCTTTAAATACTGGCGAAATGGTAAACACAGGTATAGATCTTACTTTAAATGCAGTTGTTACAAACCCAACTAGCAAAATCAAGTGGAACACTACCTTAATCTACAGCAAGTTTAATAATGAAGTTACTTCATTAGGTTTAGGCTCACCAATCAATAGCGGCTTCACCCGTATTGCTGGCGGTAACTTAAGAGTAGATGCTGGTAACCCAGTTAACTATTTCTACGGCTTTGTAGCTGATGGTATTTTCCAAACTCAAGAAGAGGTTGATGCTCATGCCACTCAAACTCCAGGAACCAATTCATCTAACGGTACATCGCCTGGCGATATTCGCTTCAAAGATTTGAATGGCGATGGAATTATTAATGACCAAGACAGAACTAACCTAGGTAACTCTATTCCTAATTTTACTTATGGTTTTACGAATAACTTTAGCTACAAGAATTTTGAACTTTCTATATTCTTACAAGGTTCTAGTGGCAACAAGGTATTGAACTTTACTCGTTGGTACACAGAAGGTGGCGTTGCAAATGGTAACTACAGCAAAGATGTACTTGAGCGTTGGACAGGAGCAGGAACTAGCAACGAAATGCCTAGAATGATCCAGGCCGATCCTAACCAAAACAACAGAGTATCGTCACGGTTCGTAGAAGATGCTTCTTACCTACGTGTAAAAAACATCAGACTATCTGCTGGCTTACCTAACTCATGGGCTAAAGCAGCTAAAGTTAGTAACTTTAGAATTTATGGTAGCGTACAAAACGCGCTCACCTTCACCAAATACACAGGTTTCGATCCAGAAGTGGGCGGCGGTGTAGATATTGGTTTCTATCCGCAGGCTAGAACTTGGATTGTAGGATGTACACTAGATTTCTAAAAACTACTCAACTACCAATAACCGAACAGAAAAATGAAAAGATATAACCGTTTCCTTATTGCGCTGTTGGCTGTTTCTGCCTTAAGTGTAAGTGCTTGTAAAGAAAGTTTCTTGGATCTAGATCCAAATAATGCCATTACCGATCAGAACTTTTACCAAACCCAAACCGATGCAATTAGGGCTGTAAATGCTACCTATACACCGTTGCAAGGTTTATATAATGGCGCTGCTTGGCAAATACTTGATGTTATGACCGATGATACCGATAAAGGCGGTGGCGGTGCTAACGATGGTGTTGAAGTTTTTGAATTGGATAACTTCACGCTTACTTCATTTAACCCAATGATTAATACCTACTACGTTCAAAATTATTTGGGCGTACAACGTGCTAACATTGTTTTAGATAAAGTTCCTGCTATTTCTGAAATTAGCCCAAGTGTTAAAAGTCGCTGCTTAGGAGAAGCTCATTTTCTGCGTGGTTATTACTACTTTATGTTAGTAAGGCTATTTGGCGATGTGCCATTGTACACTTCACCAATTTCTTTAGATGAAGCATTCAAAATTTCTCGTTCGCCAAAAGCGCAGGTTTATGAAACCATCATTGCCGATTTGAATAAGGCTATTGAATTATTGCCAAAAACTCGTTACACTGGCGATGATGCTGGTAGGGTAAATTCTTGGGCTGCTAAAGGATTGCTTTCTAGTGTTTATTTAACATTAGGCAACAAGCAATTAGCTGCTCAAAATGCAATTGAAGTAATCAATTCAAATGTTTACAATTTGAATGCTAATTACGGCGATAACTTCTCGTTAACTAATGAAAATGGAATTGAATCTTTATTTGAGGTACAATACAGAACTACTGGTCAAACTTGGAATTTCTTTGGTCAAGGCCAAGCGTTAAATACCTTTATGGGCCCTCGTGCAGAAAACCTAGTAGCCTCATCTGGCTATGGATTTAATGTACCAACCCCAGAATTCGTAGCTAACTATGAAAGAAATCCGGCTGGTGTTATCATCGATAATAGAAGAGGTCCATCAATGTGGATGCCTGGAGATAGGTTTGATACTTACGTTCAGAAAGCTTCATTAGAAGGTAGCCCAAATGGTTACAACGTGCGTAAATATTTTGTACCTGCAACTAATGTAAATGCCGATGCTGGTGGTTGGAGCTGCGCTCTTAACGTGCCAATATTACGCTTTGCAGAAGTATTGCTAATTGCAGCAGAGGCTTCTGGTCCTGGTGCTGGCGATCAGTACATTAATCGTGTAAGAAGAAGAGCGGGCTTGCCAGACATTCAGTCAGGTTTATCTGATGCTGCTTTCCTAGAAGCTGTTTACAAGGAGCGTAGAGTAGAACTTGCTTTTGAAATGAAGCGTTGGTTCGATCTTATTCGTCATCCAGATCCTAACTACATGGTTAACACAATGACTTCGGTTGGTAAAAATGCCCAAACCAAGCATATGTTAATGCCTATTCCTCAAGGTGAAAGAGATAAAAATCCTAACCTAACCCAAAACGCTGGCTATTAATATTTAAGACTTTCCTAAGCATGAAAAATATATTAACCTTTTTAATGTTAGGTATTGCAATCTTCACCACATCGTGTGCTGATGATGAAACACCTAGCCTTTCTGGATCTAAATCCACACCTGGTTTCACCTATACGCTAAAACAATCTCCAGGGGGCGATACACTACCATTCACCACTGAAGTAACTTTTACCAATACATCTACCGAAGCATTTACCTATTTCTGGGATTTTGGCGATAACGGCAAGGCTACTGTAGCAAACCCTACACATACCTATACCTCTTCTGGCGATTTTGTTGTAAAGTTAACTAGCCTTGGTAAAGCTGGTAATGCAACCTTTACTCAAGTAATAACTATAGGAGGGCCTTGTGATTACGTACCATTTAGCACCCTAACTGGTTGTAGCAACAGAACATGGACAATGAGCCCAGTATCCGATGCCATCAGAATTCTTTCTGCAGATGGCAATACGCAGCTATTCGCTGGCCCTGGTGCAGCTTGCCAAACAGACGATGCATATACCTTCTTTACCGATGGAACCTTCCGTTACGATTCAAAAGGTCAAACTTTTGTAGCTAATGAGGGTAGTGCACCATACTCTTGCCAAGCAGCGCAAACCAATGCTGCTAAGTTTATCATGATAAAGAATACATCTGGAAATCCTCGTATTATTCTTAACAATACAGGTATGACTAGAAATCCTTTCATCGGAACTACTGATGTAGTTAATGGAAATAGTTATGAAGTAATAAGTGCATCTGAAAATGAGTTAGTACTTCAAGGTGTACTTGCCGATGGCAATTTATTACGAATGAAGTTTATTAATGGTTTTAGTATAAACACCATTAAGCTATTCCTTCACGGCGGAAGCAGTAAAACTTGGATGTTAGATACTACCGCCGGTGCTAACGCAGTTACAGCAGGCTTAGAAGCCAATCCTACACAGTATTATTCTGGTGGTCCGCTTGCTCCTTGCCAGAAAGATGATTATTACACTTTCACAAGTACAGACAACTTAACAGTTGATTGCAGTGGAAGTACTTTGTTGCCACCAACATTTGAGTGTGGTGCCGATAAATCATTTACAAGCACCTATTCTTTTGGTGGGGTAGCTGGTAGTGTAGCCGGTGTAGCACAAATTTCTCTTACACCAAATAATCCTATTCAATGGATTGGTGTTTTTGACCGTGCTCCTGAAAACGTATATCGTATTATTTCAATTTCAGCAAATCGTATGGTATTGCGTTCCGGAAATGGTTCAGCAAACGGCGTTGTACACGACATGAAGTTTGTAGTACGCCAATAAGTACCAGCAAGTAAACATTCAACTCCCCAACAATTAATCTCTGAAACAAAATGAAGTTATCCAATATCATTTTAACAACAGCCTTTGCCATTGCAAGTTTGGCTTGCACTGAAAAAGACCCTGTACCTCCTTCTACTCCAAGAACCTTTGTTGAAGATAAAGGCTGGGAATTTGAAACCACACCCGTATGGGCCGATGAGTTCGATGGAAATGGAAAACCATCAACTAGTAAATGGACCCACGAAATTGGTGGTTGGGGCTGGGGCAATAACGAGCTTCAGTATTATACCAACCAAAACAACAGTCAAATTATCAATGGTGTGCTTAATATCACCGCCCGAAAAGAAGATTTTGAGGAGCGGAAATACACTTCTACCAGAATGATAAGCAAAAACCTTGGCGATTTCTTATATGGTAGATTTGAAGCTCGTATTAAACTACCTAAAGGTAGAGGCACTTGGCCTGCTTTCTGGATGTTACCAACCGATAGCGAATATGGGGTTTGGCCACGTTCAGGAGAAATTGATATTATGGAACACGTAGGCTACGAACCAGGTGTAGTACACGCTAGTGTGCATACTGAGGCTTTTAATCATAGTATTAATACCCAAAAAACAAGTAAAACTAATGTTCCTACCTTTGATTCTCAATTCCACAACTATAGGGTAGATTGGACACCTTATTCAGTAAAAGGTTTTGTTGATGGTGTTCAGTATTTTGAATTTGTAAACAACAATACAGGTTCTAAAGCTTGGCCATTTAATAAGCGTTTCTTTATTATTTTGAACATTGCAGTTGGTGGAAACTGGGGCGGTGCACAAGGTGTTGACGATAACATATTCCCAACAACAATGGAAGTAGATTACGTACGCGTTTACAAAATGATTGAAAAGTAAAAGCTTTCAATAATAATCCCTTTTAGGACTGCAAATATTGGTATTGAATACTTCTGTTTGCAGTCCTTTTCTTTTTCAAATTATGTTCAAAAAAACTTTCTATACCCTCCTGATAGGTTTATTTTCAGCAAGTTTTGTATTGGCGCAGCCCAATACAAAATACAATGCAGAAGTAGATGCTTTGTTAAAGCAAATGACCTTAGAAGAAAAAATTGGGCAAATGACCCAACTTACCTTCGGTATTTTCTCAGACAACAGTCAGCCAAAGTTTAACATTCGTAAAGACGATTTAAGGAAGGCAATTGTGCAGTTTAATGTAGGCTCTATACTAAACAATGCACAAGACCACGCCCAAACTATGGATGAGTGGCACCAAATGATTAATACCATCCAAGATTACGCCACCAAAGAAACCCGACTTAAAATACCTGTTCTATATGGTGTAGATGCTATTCACGGTGCTACTTATATTACCAATTCAACCTTATTCCCTCAGCAAATAGGGGTAGGTTGCTCTCGCAATACGCTGTATGCCTCAGAAATGGGCAGGCTTACTGCAATGAGCACACGCGCCACAGGTGTTCGTTGGAACTTTGCACCAGTTTTAGAAGTAGGACGTTCGCCATTATGGAGTCGCTTCCCTGAAACCTTTGGCGAAAGTACTCAACTAGCCCAAGAAATGGGTGTAGCTAACATCACTGGCACACAAGGCAAATCAGTGGCCGATATAACTGCTGTTGCCGCTTGTATGAAGCACTTTATCGGGTATAGTGGTACAAACTCTGGTAAAGACCGTACCAATGCCTATATCCCTGAAACTATTTTACGCGATGTGTACTTACCTCCTTTCAGAAGTGCGGTTAATGCTGGGGCTAAAACTGTGATGATTAACAGTGGCGATATCAACGGCATTCCGGTTCACGCCAACAAAAAGATTCTGACCGATTTATTACGCAAAGAACTTGGTTTTGAAGGCTTAGCAGTAACTGATTGGGAAGATATCACTAAACTGGTGAATCGTCATAGAGTAGCTGTAAACCAGAAGGAAGCTGTTTACCTAGTATTGGAAGCTGGTATTGATATGGCTATGGTGCCTTATGATTATAGCTTCTATGGTTTAGCGCTTCAATTAGTAAAAGAAGGCAGAATTTCAGAAGCCCGTATAGATGAATCGGTAAGACGTATTTTGAAACTGAAGTATGAACTAGGTTTGTTCGCTAATCCGTATCCTGAAAAAGCAGCAATCCCAAACCTTTACCCAAAAGAAACTGACCAAGCTGCTTTAAATGCAGCAAGAGAATCGCTTGTACTATTAAAAAATAATGATGCTACCCTACCCTTGAAAAAAGGTGCAAAGGTATTTGTAACAGGTCCTACTGCTAATTATATGCCTTCACTTTCTGGTAGCTGGTCATATACTTGGCAAGGAACCAATACCGCTTTCTATCCTAAGGGAGCGCAAACCATTTTGCAAGCAATTCAAGCTAAAAATGGTGCAGCTAATGTTACCTATAAAGAAGGTGTAGATATTAAAGGTGAAGTAAAATCAACTGACCAAGAGCTTTTAGTAGAAGCCAGCAAAGCCGATTATATCATTGTTTGTTTGGGCGAAGATGCTTACGCTGAAATTCCTGGAAATATTGACGATTTAAACCTTGCGCCATCACAAAAGCGTTTGGCAGCAGTATTTGAAAAGGCTGGTAAGCCAGTAATTTATGTATTAGCAGAAGGCCGACCTCGTATTATTACTGATATTGAGCCAATTGCAAAATCGGTATTACTAGCACCACAACCAGGAACTCAAGGTGGTACTGCTATTGCAGAAGTGCTTTTCGGAGAAGTGAACCCAAGCGGCAAACTTGCTTTCACTTACCACAAAGCCCCGAACGATTTACTTACTTACGATGCCAACTACTCAGATGTAGTTCCTGAGAATGGTAATTTGAGTGCTAATCAAGTAGGTATTCAATACCGTCCGTTGTATCCATTCGGTCACGGACTTAGCTATACCACTTTTGCTTACAGCAATTTAACAGTAAGTAAGACTCAATTAGTTGGTGAGGCAGATGCCCTAACTATTTCTGTTACCGTAACAAATACAGGTAAACTTGAAGGCAAAGAAGCAACCGATTTATTTGTTACTGATTTAGTAGCATCAGTTAATCCAGCTTACAGAAAGCATAAGGGTTTTGTTAAAAACACGTTAAAGCCAGGGGAATCTAAAACGATCACCTTCACTTTAAAGGTATCTGATTTAACCATGACTAATGCCCAAAATATAACCCTTACTGAACCAGGTGATTTCCTAATCCATATCGCAGGTTTAGAAAAGACCATCAACTACAAAAAATAATAGGGTTTAACCTTGGAGCCCTGAAGACTTAATACCAATTTAATTCATTTCTAAGGTTTAGTTTTTTTTACACGTAGGTTTAGTACCAGAAGGCCAATTGCAGAAATGTGTTTGGCTTTTCTGGTTTTATAAAAGGTTCAGAATTGGCATAGTAGTAGGGTTTGGCTAAGATTTACTATTTTTATGCACTCATTTTTGCTATGCTATCGTTACCTGCCAATTTTAAGCCCGACCAAGATTTTCTGGATTTATTCCGATTGCTTAACGATAGTTACAATAACATCTTCATTACCGGTAAGGCAGGAACTGGCAAAAGTACCCTCATAGAATACTTCAAACAGCATACCGAAAAGAAGCTTGTAATCTTGGCAAGCACAGGTATTGCCGCTCAAAATATTGGAGGACAAACTATCCATTCCTTTTTCGGCTATCCACCTAGGATTATCCGTCCGAACGATCCTGAAATTAGTTTCATGGACGATTCTGACCCTAAGAAGAAAATCATTAACCAAATGGATACCCTACTTATTGATGAAGTAAGTATGGTGCGTCCAGATTTGTTAGACGCTATTGATGGTTCACTGCAATTAAACCTAGGCAGCAACCTGCCCTTTGGTGGGGTGCAAGTGATATTGGTGGGAGATTGTTACCAACTTGCACCCGTTGAAAGTGCCGAAGACCCTACCTACGATAACTATTTGCCGCCAAAGCGAAATTACAAATCAAACTTCTTCTTTTCGGCAGAGGCGTTTAAAAGAGGCAATTTCATCATTAGAAACCTTACTAAAATTCACCGTCAGAAAGAAGGTTCTTTTACTGATGTTTTAAATAGCATAAGGCAAGGCAAGGCCGATGAAGATGAATTAGAAATATTAAATGCAAGAGTTAACAAGGATGTTGATGCTTTCGAATACGACCTTCAGCCTCCTATTTTACTCTGTACCACCAATAGAATTGCCGATAGGGAAAACGCCAGAAGGTTACAAGCTTTAACAACTGATAGCCACTATTTTCAAACGCAAATCACAGGCACATTCCCAGCGGGAATGCGCCGAACCGACGATGTGCTTGAACTCAAAATTGGTGCTAGAGTAATGATGCTCACCAATGATCCGGAACGCCGTTGGAGCAATGGTTCTATTGGAGCAGTAAAAGAAATTGAAATAGAAAACGAGTTTGACGATACCCCAGATAGAATTCTAGTTGAGTTCGATAACGGTAAAAGTGAATGGGTAACCCGCTTTTTGTGGGAAAATCAGGTATTTAACTTGGGGAACGATGGCAGTATAGGTCGCACTTCCAAGGGTACTTGCAGGCAGTTTCCATTGCGCCACGCTTGGGCGGTAACCATCCATAAATCGCAGGGACTTACATTTGATAAGGTGCGTATAGATTTAGGTAGCGGGGTTTTTGCTTCTGGTCAGCTATATGTGGCATTGAGTAGATGTAGGACTTTAGAAGGGATTACGCTGCTCAGACCTATCAATAAATATGACTTAGTAATTGATGGGGTTGTGAATAGCTTTTACGGTTGGGTAGAAGAGCAGTTCGATAAAGAACCTAAGGAATTAATAATGGTCCCTCGCCGACCAGAAAAGCCAGCCCTGCCAAATAAAAAAGCTGATAGAGAACTTAAAAAACGTAGTTCTGAAAAGAAAACTGAAGCTAGCCGACTCAAGAATTTATCGTCAGGTAAATTGGCAAATGAAGGGCTGCGTTGGAAACAAGAAGAATTGAATACCCTTAGAGAAAAGTTTACCCAAGGACTATCCCTCGGAGAAATTGCCGCTACCCTTGAAAGGAAAGATACCGCAGTAGGCAGTAAACTCAAATCAATTGGTCTTTTGGAGGCGTTTAGTATTCCGAAGAGTTATATTATCACAAGATTAGTCCCTGATTTTGAACCTACTAAGGAAGAAGCCTTAGCCCAAAAGGAGTTTGCCTTTAAGGAATGGACAACCGAAGAAGAACAGGCCCTTTTAAAGAGTTTTGAATACGGCGTTTCTCCAGAAGAGTTAATAGAGCAGCACGAAAGGTCGGCCCTATCATTGCTTATCAGACTAGAAAACCTTGGAGCCTTTGAAGGAAAAGGCAAAGTAGTATTTGACCAACTCCAATTAGAATACAGAGTAAACCAAAACGAAGAAGCCTAACTCAGCTTCTCCATAATTTGGCGAAGCTCGTGTTTTGGAACCATACCAGATTTACGCCAAACCTCTTTCCCGTGTTTGAAAATGATAAGCGTTGGTACCGCCTGAATTTTGTAGGCTTGGGCTGCCGCTTGGTTTTTATCAATATCAATTTTAAGCACCTTGCCCACAGTTAGCTCTTTAGAAAGTTCCTCTAAAACTGGAGTTTGCATTTTGCAAGGACCGCACCAAGTCGCATAAAAATCGACCAAGACAGGGTAATTAGCATTGATTTGTTCTTTGAAAGATGCCATTGTTTGTGAGTATTTATAAGTGCAAAGGTAACCAATTGCCAATAGCTATACTGTAACTTAGGTTGCAGTTGAAACTAGCACACCCTACCTCACAATTACCAGCCAGCCTTTGACTACCGCTCTTGCAGATGTTAGTTGGTAGTAATATATACCTTCTGCTAGGCTTGATGGCGTATAGTTATTTACTTCCTGATAGTTAGGGATAGAGATAATTGGCGTGCCATAACGGTTGTAAATCAATAGCTTACAATTACCGTAGAGATTGATATTGCGGAAAGTAATTTGATCGTTTATGCCATCGCCGTTGAGGGTGAGGATATTCCCGCCAACCAAGGGATAATCTGATAGTTTACAGCCAGATTCAGGGATATCAACATTTCTATCTAGCAGAACATCAAAGGGTTCAGATTGGGTAATGCATCCATTACTATCCGTTTCGGTGACTTGAAGGGAGCGAAGTTCCACATTGTCCCAATTGATAAGTACCTGATTGCCAGTATCTGATAAGGCTTTTCCACCACTAACCGACCAGCTGAAACTACTACCTGCTTTGCCTTGCACTCGGTAAGGAATATTGGTAAGGAAGTTCGGACAGATATACTTGTTATTACCACTTAAATCAGGATTTGGAAGCGGATTAATCGTATAGAATTTAATACTAGTATCTGATGAACAACCATTTTTATTGAGGTTGAAAATGGCTATTTTAAAACTGCCAACTGTATTTTGAGGAAGTAGAGTATCTGAATTATTGAGAGGATTAAAAACAAGATTATTGTTTTCAGAAGTATCTGAACCTATAGCAAAGAAATAATTTAAGCTATCTAAACTATTGAAATTAGAAATGTTTATTTCCTGCGCATCGTTCAAACAAAGAGAACTATCCAAACTAAATTCAATTGGTTGTGGTCTGCCATAAACTCTGATATTAACCGTATCTACAAACAAACAACCTTTGCCTGTTCTAGTGGTGCGGATATACTGTAATGTAGTATCTGATTGTTTGCTTCTGAATTGATTTTGAGGGAAAAGGAAACTAGTCTGTAAACCCGTAGGATTATCTAAATAAGTCGCAGGTTGCCAAGTGAAAGTAGTACCATTAAGCAGAGAATCACTATCAGGTGTATTTCTTGCAGTTGGGATTAGAATTGCCGTATTGGAACAAGTGAAAGTATCACTTTGCCAAGCAAAGGTAGGGTCAGATTGATACCTTATTCTGAAAGTATCTGATACTCCATTACAAACTGTTATAGGTGTTTCA
>JAIYDB010000029.1 GCA_027487695.1 Cytophagaceae bacterium
GGGCTGCAAGATTTAGATGAATTTGTAATTGCTACCAGACCAGAGCAACGTGAATACATTAAAATATTTGTGGCCACCAATACTTATATCCAAGCCTTTAGCAATCAATTAGTATATAGGATTAACCTGCAAACACCACAAAGTTGGAAGCAAAAAAAGGGGTTGCTTAAGGTAATGAGCAAACTAAGCAATATCAGTTCTATTCAGGCAGAACAGCGCAGCACAAGTTCAGACCTTTCTGAAAGGCTAAATCCGCTTGCCAATACCAAAGCTGAAGCCTTGCTATCGCAAATCAGAAACCTGAAAAGCAACCTGTTTTACGATAGAAGCAATCCAGATTTTGCCCTTGAATTAGGTGTTAACCAAAACATAAACAAGCAGTTAAACACCAATGGCTTTGAAACCAGAAGAAATACAGAATGGCGATTTTCTGCCAGAAAAAATATTGGCTATTACCATAACGTACAACTGAATACTACCACTGGAAATAGAATTGCAGAAAGCGATTTTTTAGATAATAGGAACTTCAATATCAATCAGTATGTGGTTTCACCAGAATGGAGCTTTCAGCCTAATACCAAAATACGCTATAGTTTCACCCTGAGTCAAGGTTGGAAAAGAAACTTGGCAAGTGTTGAAACTGCCCAAATCAGAAAAATAGGTACTGAAGTTCGGTGGAATAAAAAAGTGGGCAGTAACTTAAATGCTACCCTTCAATATACCAGTATCGTATTTAAAGGGAGTGAGTTAAGCCAAGTAGCTTATGAAATGAACGAGGGTTTGGCCAATGGAAACAACCTTACTTGGAACCTAAATTGGCAGCAAAAACTAACTGAAGGACTTCAACTTATTCTGAATTACGATGGTAGACAAAGCCCTAACTCACCTGCCGTACATATAGGAAGGGTACAAGTAACTGCACTATTCTAACAAATGCCTGTTTTTAATACGAATTACCAAAATAGAACTATTGAAAGAAAAAATTACACTTATCCAACTTAGTTTCATTTTGGGATAAAAAAATCTTGAAATAAGACCAAAAACGAGTATTTCTACTCGGAATAATATAAGATTCAGTGCGTAGCTTTGCAGTGAAGGTTAATTGAGAGGAAAGAGAGAGCCTTTCGGTTTTGCTTACCAAACACTAGGTAAGTAAGAGAGTAAAGTTAAGAAGTCGACGTTAGGTCGTTTATACAACATTTTTTGAAAAACCCGAGGTTTCCTTGGGTTTTTTCCATTTAAGAACCAGCAAAGCTTTTAAAATACTGAACAATTGGCATTTACAGGTAATCACCCTTTAACTACACGGAGTTTTACTAATGCATTTTTATAGGGCGATGAGGTGTTTAATTGAATATACCTACCAAGTGTGTATTTGTCAGTCCACGAGTAAACTCCTACCGTGTATAGTTCTTCATTAGTGAGTGAACAAACCAAATCCAATATTTCTTTAACCAAAGCTTGAAACATTTCTTGCAATTCCGAAGGGATATGGCTTTCATATTCTTTATGAAAATAAGTCGCCAACTTGCCCAATTCGTTCCATTTAAAACCTTCCAATGGCATTGCAAACGGAACACCTTCTAAACCTTTTTGGTACCAACTTAATACCAACCTACCCCAACCAATTTGGTAGGCCAAAAGGTTTGCAGGCGTAATGGTAGTTCCCTTAATATTCCCTTGTATGATTGCATTATCCCAAAGTTTAGCATCCATTGCATTAAAGACTGCTAGTAACTTCGCACTATCGGTTTCAATAGCCTGAATCAGGTCCGTTTTAGAATTAGGTATTGGCATAATATTACCTCCTTATAAACCAGTCTTCCGCAATGCCATCTGAAGGGATCAAGTTCAACACATTACAAGCAGTTAACAATACTAAAGTTCTGCTAGCTACTCGTTTAGGAATTTTCGCCAGAGCAGCAAAGCCAGTTACATTAATCTGAGGATTGTGCGTTAAGTAATCTAATAAGGCCTTTTCCTTTTCGCCGTATTCAAAACGAAGGTTTTTTGCCTTCTTTTCCACTTTGAGCAATTCACGCATTTCTCTACTTGCCTGTATGCTCTGATGGTCCATCCGAATATAGGCGCGTGGTTCATCTATATACTCGTTAGGTTGCACCATATAAGGACGTTCCTCCCCTTTGGGAATTTGGAAAACCACCACATAATTATCTGAAGGTAAACGTAAGTGCTGCACCTTAATTTCCAATGCAGGCTTCAGATACTTACCCACACTATTCAGAATCATAAACTCCTCTTCATCTGCACTTTCAATGCCAGGTATGGTAAGGTTATCATCTACTCCAACTATCAATAAGCCACCTCCCGTATTGGCAAAGGCAGAAATCTCCTTCAGAATTTTCTCAGGGAATTTTGCCTTTCGCTTAAACTCAATATGCAAACCCTCACCTTGCTGCACCAATTCTTTTAGTGTAGCATAATTGGCAATAGGAAATTCAGGAATGGTTTGCATAAAACTTAAAGAGGCGCAATATACAATTTGACTGTAATCTAAAAGCCTTGTAACTTTAGCCAATGGCAAAACAACAATACTGCACTCGTTACTTAACTATATATATAGGCTTTAGTTTAATAGCCTTTACGTTTGGACTTGCCTCCAATGCCAAGGCACAAAACTATGCCTGGCGAAAGGCCATCGATACTCTTTGCAGTCCTGCTATGCACGGACGTGGTTATACCAATAACGGTGCCGATAAAGCGGCCAATTATTTAAAGTCAGAATTAATCCAAATGGGTTTGTTCCCAATCAAAGGGAAGTACGGTATGCAAATTTCCGAGCTCATCAATACTTTTGATAGCACGGTAATTTTGAAAGCAGGCAAAGTTAATTTGGAAGTAGGCGTTCATTTTTTGCCTGATCCTGCTTGCGGAAAATTTGAAGGCACTTTCAAACTCTTCAATCCAGATCCTAGCCAATTAGAAAACCCACGGTACCAAACCAAGTGGAAAAATAGATTACAATCAGGCAAGTATTGGTTGGTGGTGGATACCCTGGGGAAAGAAACCAAGACCAAGGTACTTCAAACCTTCGGGGCTAACGCTGCAGGCATAGTTACCGTAGCCAAAAAGCTCACCCATAGTTTTGCACAGGAACAAGGCAAACCAGAAATAATTGTATTGCCTACCGCTATGCAGTACCGATCTAAAAAGTGGTACCTAAAAGCTGCGCCTGAATTGAAAGCACAAGTAATTCAAAATGTATTTGCTAGCACCAAGCCAATTACCGATACAAGCAAGGTAATTCTGATTACTGCCCATTATGACCATTTAGGCGAAATTGGCAAAACCTATTTCCCAGGTGCCAACGACAATGCCAGCGGAACCGCGATGACCCTTGCCCTAGCCAAGCATTTCACCAGCAAAAGTCTGATTAAGCTACCTCCCTACCCTGTGGTATTCGTATTTTTTGGAGGAGAGGAAGCTGGGTTGTTAGGCAGTAAAGCTTTTACCCTATCAGATATTATACCACTGGGCAATATCAAAACCCTGATTAATTTAGATTTAATGGCAGGTGGTTCCGAAGGGATAATGATGGTAAATGGCGATACCGAGAAAGAACTCTTCAACAAGTTGGTGCGCATTAATAACGCTACCAAAACTGTCCCCGCCATAAAAAGCCGACCTAATGCACCCAATTCCGACCATTATTGGTTTGCGAAAAATGGTGTACCCGCAGTCTTCTTATACACGATGGGTGGACCAACCGCCTACCACGATATCTATGATAGCCCAGAAAAGCTCTCCTTCACTTGGTTTGAAAAGGTATATAGTTTATTGGTGGGGTTTGTGGTGGAGTAAGGGTGAGGAACTTTATTTAGGACGGGTCACATCTTAAAAAATTCCTTTTCTACAATACTTTCACCCCTCCAAGGTTGGAAGATTTTACCCCACAAAAAAACCCCGAACGGTACCGTTCGGGGTTTCTGATAGGCACTAAACCTATCGCATATTATGATACACGTTCTGCACGTCGTCGTCTTCTTCTAGCTTATCAAGCATTTTTTCAACTTCTAGTTGCTGCTCTTCAGTAAGTTCCTTAGTATCGGTAGGGATGCGCTCAAATTCAGCACTAATAATTTCGATGTTCTTTTCTTCCAAAAACTTCTGGATGGTATTAAAATCGGTATAGCCACCGTAAATAATTAAGGCGCCATCTTCATCGGCAAAAATTTCTTCGCCACCAGCATCAATCATTTCAAGTTCTAGCTCGTCCATATCTAAGCCATCGGCTTTAAATTTGAACACACACTTTTTATCAAACAAGAAATCTAATGATCCTGTGGTACCCAAGGCACCGCCTGCTCTTGTAAATATAGAGCGTACAGCCGCCACAGTGCGGTTGGTATTATCGGTAGCGGTTTCTACTACTACGGCAATACCAAAAGGTCCGTAGCCTTCATAAACCACCTGCTTAATATCGGCAGTGTCCTTATCGGTAGCTTTTTTAATGGCACGTTCTACGTTCTCTTTAGGCATATTCACCGCCCTAGAGTTTTGTATAAGCATACGTAGTTTGTAGTTCACATCAGGACTAGGGCCACCTTCACGCACGGCCATAATAATTTCCTTGCCTAAGCGAGAAAATGCCTTGCTCATAGCGCCCCAGCGCTTCATTTTTCTACCCTTACGAAATTCAAACGCCCTTCCCATTTCGGTATTTTTATGTTGTATTTGGTGTGTGCCTAATGTTTTATGATGCAAAAAAACCTGTTTTTTGCCACAGAAGCAACAAAGGTAAACAGTTATAGCAGCTTCTGATAATTTGATTGGGTTCTTTATAAGCCTAAATAGCACAGCAGAACTTGGTAGAAGCTTTTTAACTAATTTTAGGCATTAGTAATTGTAAAACTATGAGCAAAGCAAAGGGTTCAGATTCTCCTTTCAGGAGAAGTATAGATATGTTTTTCAGGATATCAGCCATCAAACGCAGGTTGAAGGAAAAGCCAATTGTTACGCATATCAATCAGATCAAATCGTTTTTGGAAGATGAAGGCTTTATCAATATCTCTGAACGCAATATCCAGCGCGATTTAAGTTCGCTGAGGGAACACTTTGGGGTGAATGTGGGCTATAACCAAGCTTTAAGACGCTATATCATTGAAGATTTGCCCGATGATGACCCTGATCTTACTCAGTTTGAAAGCCTTATTGATATGGCTGAACAGTACCGCACCAAGTTAAACAAGGTGCAAGGCGCTTTAGATGGCTATGAGATTATCAGGTTTGAGCACCAAGATTCTTTGCTCAAAATTAAACCAAGGCTTACCACCATTGCCCAAGCTATTAAGCAGAAACATGTCATTAGCTTCTTTTACAGACCCTTTGGTCAAACAGAAGAACGAGAGTGGAACTTAGAACCCTACTTGGTACTAGAGAACAAAAATAGGTGGTATGTAATTGGGTTTGATTTAGGCAGTAAGAGTGTTAGAACATTTGGGCTAGAACGCATATTAGCCATTGAAAACACCTATAAGAAATTCGATAGCAATCGTAATTTTAATTATAATGAGATTAAGTCCAAAAACTACGGCATTTACAATATAGATGCAGAGCCTACGACTATTATTTTACGGTTCAGCAAGCTGCAAGGGCATTATTTGGTTACCAATCCAATACACAGCAGCCAAGAAGAACTACCAGATTTTGAAGGGAAGGACAGCTCAAATAGCTTTACCTATTTGCAGGTTAACCTGATTCCAAACCCCGATTTTTACATGCAGTTAATGAGCTACCACGCAGAATGCAAAGTGCTTAAACCAGCTAAAATTCAGGAAACCGTGGTTGAAATGGCAAAAAAAATGCTTGAACAGTATAACAATCTTTCAGATACAAGTATCTGATTAAAAGCTAATTATAAGCCCAAAAACTGCAACCTTGTTGTTTTTTGAAAAAATATTATGAAGGCAGTTTTGTCAATTACAAAATTATTCGTAACTATGAGGGCAACTTGGTAGCAAGAAGTTTTGCACAGGGGGTTTCCCCAGCATTGCGTTGAGCACAAGATTGTGAAGGAGTAGTTAATTCAGGGGAAAAGGGTTTGGTGTTACCAAATCCTTTTTTTGTGCTTAATGACCACCTTCAATAACAAGACCAGACAAAACAAAAAAAGGATGCCTGAAGCATCCTTTTTTTTGAAATATTTTTTCAAGATTACTTTTCAAGTATCCTGAACTCAACCCTACGGTTTATAATTCTGTTATTTTCAGAAGTATTTGGCACCTTAGGTTTAGCCTTACCAATTGCCTTAACAACCAATCTATCAGCAGCAATACCTCTTGCAGTTAGGTATTCTATGGCCTTTTCGGCTCTGCGTTGGCTAAGTGTAAGGTTATCGGCAACTGTACCAATATTACAGCTATGCCCTTGTACCTCTAGCTTTACTGCAGGATACTTATTCATAATCTGAATTAATGAATCAAGTTCATTAACAGCCTCTTCTTTCAGGTTAGCATTGTTAAAACTATACTGAGGCTGAATAACTTCCTCAATATAATTAGCCTCTTGTTTAGAAATAAGAGGTGTGGCAGTTCCTGGTATTTCAGGCTTAGGGGTTTCTTCAACTAAAGGCTCCTTTTTCGCAACTGGTTGTTTAACAGCTGGTTTCTTTTTAGGAGTTGCTTTCTTAGGAGCACGCTTCTTTTTAGGTGTTGCCTTTTTAGGTGCTACCTTTTTAACAGGTGCCTTAGCCGGCTCTGTTACCGTAATAGGCTCTTGTACTGGCTTGGCAGGTTCAGTTACCTGTACAGGCTCTTCTTTAGGCTTTTCAGGCTCTGCAACTGGAGCTATTGGTAATTCCTTTGGAGCAACTGGTTTAGCAGTATCAACAGGCGTGGTAGGGATAACAGCCTTAACAGTATCTATTGATTTAGGCTTTTCAACTGGCTTCTTAACTTCTTCAGGTGCCTTTTCTTTAGGAGCTGGCTCTTGTTTAACAGCACGAGCATAATAGTTAGGTGTTGGTCTTTGCTTACCAATGAACTTCTTTAAGGTAACTATTACCTCAGTTGTTCTGGCCGATGATGGTGCCTTATTCATTTGGTTGGTAAACCAATCATAAGAAAACGCTACATTAAAACCTGGCTGGTTAAGCTCTATTGAAGTTATAACGGCATTATCTTGAGAATACCAAGCACCAAAACCTAATGATCCGTGACCTATGGTACCCCATCCACCCTTCAATCGATAATGTACTAAGGTACCTACATTAAGCTGTCTTGCTCCACTAGCAAGGAAAATATACCTTAAGTTTGGAGTATAAAAAACTTGCCTGTTCTTGTTAATTGTGGTACCCAAAGTTAGGTTAAAGTTAATAGGCAACTTTTCGGTAGAAGAAGAACCATAGAACGAGGTTATTGGTCGGTTCAAATTTTGAGCACTGAAACCTATGTAATAGTTATTCTCAGCATACTCATCTTCTTCAAAGTACATTACCCCAAGGTTCACCAATGGGTAATTTCTAGAATCGGTAGTGAAACCAGTTTCGCCAGTAGGCAGAGTGTTATCAAACCTACCACTATTAGGGCTCCATTGATTTCCGGTTGCGAACCTAGTAAGATCAATATTTCTATTGAAATAACCCAAATGCATACCTACCGAAAATCTAGATGAGCTAGATAACAAAAGGTTATAAGCGAAGCTGGCCATAGCACCTGTGGTATTTACTAGGCCATTAGCACCTGTTCTATCAGAAAGTACCGTTAAACCTGCATAACCTATGCGAGAAGTATCTCGTTTGTTTCGTTGAAAAATAGGATAAATAAAACCAAAAACAGGCGTATTTAATACACCCGCACCACTACCAACATTTACACTCTTGTATCCCAAATTAACCTGAATTTCACTACTCATTGCTGGTGCCGCAGGGTTATTAAGCAACGGCATCTGATGAAACTGGTTATAATACGGAGTTTGGGCACGCAAAGAAGCTCCACCCAAAAGCAGGAGGCAAAAAACAAAGAGTAAATTTTTATTCATAACCTGTGGAGTTGGAGCTCAATATCAAGCAATTAGCTTATCCTAAAATAAGCAAGTTGCTAAATATTTATAGAGTTGTTGTTTTGGTAACGTAAAAATAGTTACAAAAAGCCCAAATTAAAAACTCCCCTAAATAAGAAGATTTCTTACATAGGGGAGTTTAACAATTTAGCAGCTTTTCAATTGAAAATACTAACCTCTTCTTAACCTATTACGTAAATCTTTTGGTCTACGCTTGCCTATATATTTCTTACCAGAAACAACAAATTCGGTTACACGAGCTTGGCTAGGATTTGAGTTTAATCCATTGATTAAGAAATCGTAACTTAAACCTACACTAAAACCAGGCTGGTTTACTTCAAAAGAAGCAATTACTGAGTTGTTTTGTGAATACCACAAACCAATACCAGCTGTACCACGACCAATAGCATCGTATCCACCATCTATTTTATAGTGAACTAAAGAACCAATGTTTAATTGACTTCTTGAAGGACCTGCATAAAAATAACGGAAGTTTGGAGTAACAATAAACTGCTCATCGTTGAATAATCTAATACCGCCAAGAGCAGAAAAGTTAAAAGGTAAACGATCAGTTTTTGAATCGAACAAAGAAACGTTAGGCACATTTACACCTTGTCCTGAAATACCAACGTAGTATTGAACATCGCCATATTCATCTTCATCGTAGTAAACTGCTCCTAAGTTTATCATACCAAAGCCTTTGGTATTACCTAAATCTGCTGTTTCACCATTTGCTAAGGTACCGTCAAAATTACCAGTAATAGGGTTAAACTGGCTTCCAGTTCTTAAAGCGTTAACATCTAAACTTCTAGACATATAGCCCAATTGCATGGCTACAGCAACCTTACCACCCATATTGGTTATTGGTAGGTTATAGGCAAAACTACCTAAAACACCAGTAGTCCTCACAACACCATTTGTACCTGTTCTATCAGATAGAACCATGATACCAGCTGCACCAACACGCTTAACATTACGTTTAATTGTTTGCATAATTGGCAAAATAGCACTGAATGTAGGTGTATTTATAGCACCATTTCCTGAACCTACGTTCTGAGAACGATAACCAAATCCAACTACAACATCGCTTTTCATACCCGATAAAGCTGGGTTATTAAGCAATGGCTGTTGGTGAAATTGATTGTAATACGGAGTTTGTCCGAAAACTTGGCTTGTAAAGGCTGCCATCATTACCGATAGCAAAATAAGACCTGACTTTTTCATCGTACTTAAGTTTTATAGTGGTAATGATTAGCGATTTAAGAATACTGAACCGTTGTTCTTGCCTTGTACTTTAATGGCCTCGCCACTTTCTAAAGTACCAGAAATAGAGTAGAAGTAAGTATCTGTAGGTAATTCCTTACCATCTGATTTACCATCCCATCCTACATTCTGTATAAAGTTAACATCGGCCGATTCAAATACAGTTCTTCCAAAACGATCGTAAACACGAAGTTTTAAAGTTTTTACGCCGAAGCCATAAACTAAGAATCTATCGTTAATCTTATCATCGTTAGGAGAGAACATATTAGGTACATATACCTCATTGCTCACAATTACTAATACTGGTATTGTAGATACGCAACCAGATGCATTATCGGTAACTGTAGCAGTATAGGTAGTGGTTAACTCTGTACTGATATTAACAGTAGCACTATTAGGATTATCAATGCCGAATGCAGGAGACCATAGGTAAGTATAATTACCAGCTGGCGACGCAGCAACGGTAACTGTTCTATTAGTATTGGCAGCAATTTTGAAAGTATCTTCAGATACAGATAATGATGGCGGAGGTACCGAAGTAATAGTAATTGGAAGCGAAGTAGAAACGCAACCATTTACATCGGTAACTACTACTGAGAAAGTACCACCAGCATTAATATTTACGGTTTGGGATGTTGCACCATTAGACCATAAGAAAGTGGCGCCTGCAGATGCCGATAAATCAAGCGTACTGCCTTCACAAACAACGTTATTGCCTGTAGAAGTTGTAATAGTTGCTTGAGTAATAGTGTTAGCTAACACATTAGCAATTACTGATTCAGGTGACTGGCAACCTTGTGCATTGATTACCCTTAGGGTGATAGCACCAGTTGCTTTTACAACAATACGTTGAGATGTTTCACCATTAGACCACTGATAAGTACCAACACCAGCAGGACCTTCTAAGATTGTACTATCGCCAACGCAAAATGTTAAAGGACGAATAGCAGTAATAATAGGGGCCGCAGGTGTAGGTGTTACCACTACTGCTACAGGAGCAGAAGCAGGGCTTTCGCAACCATTAGCGTTAGTAACAACCAGCGTTATAGTTGCAGCTAAGTTAACATCAATTGATTGAGTAGTTGCACCATTAGACCATCTGTAGGTAGTTGCTCCTACAGGACCTTGAAGGGTTGTAAAATCGCCATCGCAGAATGTAAGTGGCCTTGTATTAGTAATTACAGGTTGTGCAGGTAAAGGAACTGCTCTTATTGATACTGGAGCACTTGCTAAACTAGTACAACCAGAAGCATTTACAACTCTTAAAGTGTAAAAACCTGAAACGGTAGCATCTACAGCTTCAAGACCTGGCAATGCTCCAGGACCACTCCATAGGTAAGTAGCTACACCAGCAGGTCCTTGTAAAGTTGCAGATGAGCCTTGACAGAATACTGAATCTGTAGTTAAAGTAATAGTTGGCTGGTCAGGAACTTGGTTAACTGTTACAGGAACAGGAGCAGACACATCAGAAGTACAACCATCGGCAGCAAGCTTAACACGCAAGGTAACACCAGCATTGCTACTTAATAAAGTAATACGTTGAGAGGTTGCACCAGTACTCCAGATATAAGAAGTTGCACCAGCAGGACCTTCTAATTGTACGCTATCGCCAGCACAGAAAGTAGTAGGACGGCCACCAACAATAGTAATTGCAGGAGCAGCAGGAACAACAGCTGGTGTAACGGTAGTAACATTACTTACGACAGTAGTACAAGTACCTACAATTGTACGCAGACTGTAATCGCCAGCAGTACGTGCCACAATTCTTTGTGTAGTAGCACCAGTACTCCAGATATAGGTAGCACCAACAGGACCAGTTAAAACTACACTATCGCCAGGGCAAATAATTGTGCTACCTGTAACAGTTACTACTGGAGCAGGACCTGGATCGGTAACACCAGTAACTACAGCAATTGAAGAATCTGAGGTACAACCAGCAGGTGTAGTAACAGCTACTCTAAAGCTAGCAGCTCTGTTTACAGTAATTGCTTGAGTTGTTGAACCATCTGACCAACGGTAGGTTAAACCTGGACCTGCAGGTGCAGTAAGGGTTACGTTCTCACCTAAACAGAAGTTGATAGGACCGCCAGCAACCACAGCAGGAGTAGCAGGAATTGGATTGATTGAAATAGTTGGCACAGTAAGCTCACTCACAGTAAATGGCGAACTAGCCAATACTCTTATTTTATAACCTTCACCTGCAATCTGACTAGCAGGGATTGTAACTAAAACAGAACCACTAGTTATACTAGTTAAAGTACCTAAAACTACTGGTGCGGTAAATTCACCTAGAGCATTAGATAGTTGAACGGTAAATACGTTGGTAGGATCTAAATCTCTTGAAACGTTAATGGTTACAGTTACTTGCTCATTTTGGCAAAGTACAGTATCGCTTACCGATACGTTAATTAAAACTTCGCTAGGATCTTTTACCACGGCAAAAGAAGTAAAGCTAGAATAACCATCGGCACCTAATGTGTTACCATTGAAGGTAGCATCGGTTCTATTCCAAGCACCGTTTCTGAAATTCAAAATAGCACCATTGGCATTTAATGGGCCGTTGGTTACTCTATTGGCTTGCCATCCGAAAGTTAAACGAGCGTTAGAACCGCCAGCAACACCTTCATTAATAAACCACTGGAAATTTGCAAAACCTTGTACTGAAGTTGGTAAAGATTGTGGGCTAAATAATGCGATTGAAGTACGCGATACAACGTTAGCTGAAATACTATCGTTCGTATTGTTTACATCGTCAAAAGTAACTGGTGCATAAGATGCTAATGTACCTGAAGTACCGATAGCAAAAGTGAATGGGTTTGCACCAATGTTCAATTTGGCTAATCGGCCACCGCCATCAGCAATAACATAACTAATTGCACTACCACCATTTACAACGGCCGAACCACCAATTACCACTGCATTAGCTTGTGGATTGATATAACCTCCGTTAGCACCGTTTAAGTTTAACGCGTTAGAAATTACTAGGTTTTGGTTTAGTGTTAAAGTTTTGTTAGCACCATCCATCGTTAAGCTATTCACAGTTACTGGTCTGTTAGTAAGCTGCTTAAGGGTAACAGTATTACGAATAGTAACAGTTTCATTAAATGAAATTGGTAAAGTATTGATAGTGAAACCATCTGAAATACCTTGTCCAATTCTAGCTAACGATGGCCTAACAAATGGCGTAAAGAAGCTACTATCAGATACATAGATATTGTTCGGTTTAATAGTTACAATACCTAGGTCATCATGATCTGAAAGGTGTAACATTCTATTTTCTACTGCAAACAGTTCTACATCGGTCATAGCTGCAGGGCGCACCGTACGCGTAGGAGAAAGTTGGAATAGGTTCTCGCTAGCATCGTAAGTACCAGTTACAGGTCTTGCCAAAGTTGAACGAAGCGTAGCAAATAATGGATCAGATGTAGAAGTACCTGATTGTGTATTTAAGGCAACCCAGTTTCTAATTCCACTATTGAATGTATTGGCTAAAGCACCCGCACCGCCAATATTCACTGAATCGAATGGTGTAGCAGCACTTGCATCGTAGTTATACAATTGAATAGCCGAACCACCAAAAGCGCCACTGCTATTGAAAGTGTTGGTTTGAATTTTAATACCATTTAAGAAAGGTGCATCAGTAAAAACGTTTGCAGTTCTATAGGCTGTATTTACACCTATGGCAACATAATTCCTTTGACCAGCCTCCGGAGTAAATACGTTATTACTTACCGTAACTTGGTTACTTCTGGTGCTGAAAATACCAAAGGTTCTGAAGTTAGTAAGTGTGTTGTTTCTGATATTGATTGGCACACGGTTAGTTGAGCCTTTAATTTCAATCAAAGCAACAATATCGTTCGGGCGACCAGAATTAAACCTGTTGTTTTCAACTAAAATCTCAGGACAATCGGCATTGGCAATGTTAATTTCCAAACCTTGACCTAATAAAGTGTTGTTCTTAATTAACAATCTACCACCTGTAACATCGCTCATTTGGATGCCATAGAAAGTTACAATACGGTTACTATCGGCTGGGTTATCACCACCAATTACACCGTAATTACCTCTAATACGTAACCCGCGACCAAAAACACCTAAGTTAGGGTCATTTAAAGATAAGGTAGGGTCTGGTCCAATATAATTTCTTTTGAAAGAGATATTATTTTGGTTAAAACCTTCTAACAATACACCCATAGAACCAAAAATATAATTATCTCCCGCACTAATTATTTGACAATCTTCAACGGCCAAATCGTGGTATAAGGTTGAAGCTCTAATACCATATAAAGTATTACCACCTAGAGTTCCTTGGTTAACGTTTATCCTGAAGTTATCAATAGTGATGTTGCTATCACTAATAAAAATTACTTCTTGGTCAGTAGTTGTTGTAAGCACTGGCTTAACACCTGCATTACTTCTACCTTCTAAATAAACCTTTTTGGTAATAGTTAATTTACCAGTATAAGGAGTTCCTGTAGAAGCAACTTCAATGGTATCAAAGTCGTTAACACGACTAAGTGCATTGGCAATTGATCTCCAAGGAGTTGCAGGATTTGATGCTTGAGTAAGCGTATTGCCATCATTACCAGTTGCGTTATTTACATAATACCTATCAGCTACTGGACGCGAAGTTGAATAAACAAAGAATGTTCCTGAACCAGGAATACTTGCTTGTACAAAGTTACCAGTTAGAGTGGCAGGTGTTTCTGCGGGAGTTGTTGCACCAATTGCATTAAAGCTTGTGAAAGCTGGAGCAACTAAAGAACCACCTTGAATTTGAGATGCGCTCCAGTTGAATCGAACTCGTAAGTCGCTACCACCAGCTGTTCCTTCAGTAATAAACCAGTTATGGCGTACAAACCTAATCACTGAACTAGGCAAGTTTGGAGTAAACTGATTAATTGCATTAGCAGAGGCCACTCTAAACGAAAATACATCGTTACTATTAACTTGGTCAGAAATATTTAAAGGCGCATAACCTGTTACGCTACCAATCGGAAGTAAACGTGTAGTTGCGTTTAAGCCACTAACAGCTACATCAGTAGTTCCAATAGTTCTAATAAAGCTAGTGGTGCTACCTCCGCTAATAGAACCCGCATTGTTAATTACAAGTCTAGCTCTTGAATCAATAATACCATTGGTTAAGGTAATACCATTTGTAGTAATTGGTAATTGCTGAGTAAGCACCTTACCTGTGCCATTCATAACTAGGCTATTCAACTGTAAAGTAACCGCACCAGTAAAGGTCAATGACTTATCTATAGTTAGGTTTTCAGCTATGAAGTTACCGAAGTTAAAGTTAACAGTACCACCGTCGGTTAAGCCTAACATTGCTCTACTAACTGAAGGAGCTAGGTTTTGAGAAGAAAGGAATGTATTGGCTGTAACAAAGCTTTGGTTAGGGATAATTGTAACCAAGCCAAGAGCTTCAAAATCGGTCTTATGCATTATTTTATCCTCCAGACTAAATAATTGTGCTGGAGTTAAATCGGCAGTAGCTTGGAAACCTGTACCTAAATCGAACTGATTACCGCTTAAATCAAAGTTCTGGCTAACAGGGGCCATCACTGTTACAGGGCTTGCAGTCCAAGTTCCACCTGTCCAAGTGTTAGAGTTACCAGAGCTGGCATCTAAATCGAAAAAGCGAGTTAGTTTACTTTCAAATCTATTAGCTAATGCACCAGCACCACCTATTACAGTGCCTTCAAATGGAATAGCCAAACCACTGTTGTGGTTAAAAAATCCAATACCTGTACCTGAACCAAAGAAGTTACCATTAAAGGTATTGCCTTGTAAAATAATGTTGTTTTGGGTTGCACCCTGGTTAGGATTGCTCGTTTGTTGTTTTGTGTTTACACCTACACACACATAGCCAATGCTGTTTTCAGCCGGAGTAAATGTATTGTTGCTTACTGTTACGTTTCTTGAACGAGTAGAGAAAATACCGTACTGGTTAAATCCTCTAAAAGTATTTCCTGAAATTCTTATTGATACGTTGGCAACAATACTTTCTTTAACTTCTAATTGGGTAAGGGTTGCTTCTGTTAAGAAAGTTCCAAAACGGTTGTTTATAATTCTATGTTGATCAGAAAATCCAGTAGGAACATATACTGGGTTGTTAATTTCAACACCAATACCATTTAAGGTATTGTTTTCAATCACACATGGGCCGCCATTTGGGTTCCCCGTTTGAATGGCGTAAGTACCCGTGATAGAGTTACTGTCAGCACCTGCACCACCAACTGTTAAGTTTGTTGCAAAAGTTCTGATACCTCTACCAAAAATACAATTAGCATTTGGGTTTCTTGGACCAATAACACAACCTTTAACAGTTAACCTATCGGTTGCAAGGAAATTTTGAGTCCCTGCCAAGATACCAAAAGTTAAAAAACTAGAACAACCTCTAGTTCCAACAGCAGTACTGAAGATATTTGTATTTAGAACTTGTAGGTTATTAAAACGGCCAATTGAATCGGCCAAAATTCCGTATATATTACTGGTTTGGTTAACTTCAATAGTTACGTTATTGATAGTTACGTTAGGCCTATGCACATTAGTAACCCAAAGGGCACCAGCAGCACCATTGATTACAGGTTTAGTGCCAGTTCCTAAACTTCCTCTTAAATAAACGCTTTTTCTTACATCAACATTTTCTGAATAAGTACCCGCTGCAATTTCAATAGTATCGCCAGCAACTACCGCTACATTTTGAATGGCAAAGTTTATACTTCGCCAAGGGGTAGCTGGGTTTCGAGCCTCTGTGGCAGAGTTGGCATTGTTCCCAAGGTTTGAATTGACAAAGTAACGCGTTGCAAATGCATTACCACCTTGTGCAATAAGCCCAACAAGAAAAAGATAGCGTAATAAATTATTCATAAGTATTGAAATTGTTATGACAGTGTACAAATATACAGCAATAACCAACCATTGGAGTAATGGCTTTTGCTATATATACTTAAACATACACGAATGTAACCAAGAATTCAACAAAATCATACCTTTTTAAACTTCCATTGCAAGCCCTATCAATTTTATAAGCATTTTTATTACATCATCAAATAGGCCAATATAGCCTTACAAAGCCAACAGGGTAATACTATGTTGTTTAAATCCTATTAAACAAACTTGAAATAATCCTATCATAAAAATGACCTAGCCTTCATTTGTAAGCATGCAAAACATTAAGAAGGCAGTTGTTTAGGAGGTTCTGCCAAAGTGTCGGTATTTTCAATTTACATTGTGCATGGCATATCAATTGTTTGAGACGTAATTATTACTAAAGCATCTGAATAAAAATGGGCAAAATAATAGGCATTGACCTTGGTACTACAAATAGCTGCGTGGCAGTTATGGAAGGTAACGAACCTGTAGTAATTGTAAACAATGAAGGCCGCAGAACTACTCCATCTATTGTAGCCTTTGTGGATAATGGAAATGGCGAGCGTAAAATAGGCGATCCTGCTAAGCGCCAAGCTGTTACCAACCCAAAAAATACCATAAGCTCGATTAAAAGATTTATGGGACGTAGGTTTTCTGAAGCACAGAAAGAAATCCCTAACGTACCTTATACAGTTGAATTAGGTCCTAACGATACACCTAGAGTAAGGATTGGCGATAGGCAATATACGCCACAAGAATTAAGTGCTATGATACTTCAGAAGATGAAGAGCATTGCAGAAGATTACCTAGGCACCACAGTTACAGAAGCAGTTATCACCGTTCCTGCATATTTTAACGATGCTGAACGCCAAGCAACTAAAGAAGCTGGTGCAATTGCAGGCTTAGATGTGAAACGTATTATTAACGAACCAACTGCTGCTGCTTTAGCTTATGGTTTAGATAAGAAAAACGTGAGCATGAAAGTTGCCGTTTTCGATTTAGGTGGTGGTACTTTCGATGTATCAATCCTAGAAATGGGCGATGGCGTTTTTGAAGTACTTTCAACTGACGGCGATACACACTTAGGTGGCGACGATTTTGACCAAAAAATCATTGATTGGTTAGCTACTGAATTCAAAAACGAAGAAAACATTGATCTTCGTAAAGACCCTATGGCTTTACAGCGTTTAAAAGAAGCGGCTGAAAAAGCAAAAATTGAACTTTCATCAGGTACAGAAGCTGAAATTAACCTGCCTTATATTATTGCGGTTGAAGGTTTACCTAAGCACTTAGTACGCAGATTATCAAGATCTAAGTTTGAGCAATTAACCGACGATCTTATTCAGCGTACCTTAGAACCAACTCGCAAGGCCTTAGCTAACTCAAAACTAAATACAACTCAAATTGATGAGATTATATTAGTTGGTGGTTCTACCCGTATTCCTAAAATTCAGGAAGAAGTTGAAAAGTTCTTTGGCAAGAAAGCTAACAAGAGTGTAAACCCAGATGAAGTTGTGGCTATTGGCGCAGCTATTCAAGGTGGTGTACTAAGTGGCGATGTTAAAGACGTATTGTTACTAGATGTAATTCCTTTAAGTCTTGGTATTGAAACCTTAGGTGGTGTATTTACTAAGTTATTAGAAGCCAATACAACTATCCCTACCAAGCGTTCAGAAACATTCTCTACTGCATCTGATAGCCAACCAAGTGTAGAAATACACGTATTGCAAGGCGAGCGTGCAATGGCGAAAGATAACCGCACAATTGGCAGGTTCCACCTTTCAGATATACCACCTGCACCAAGAGGTGTGCCTCAAATTGAAGTAGTTTTCGATATTGATGCTAACGGTATCTTACAGGTTTCTGCTAAAGACAAAGGCACCAATAAAGAACAAAAAATTCGTATTGAGGCAAGCAGCGGCTTAACCGACGCTGAAATTGCTAAAATGCGTGAGGAGGCAAAAGCCAATGAAGCAGCCGATAAAGTTGAAAAAGAAAAGATTGAAAAGGTAAACCAAGCCGATTCATTAATCTTCAGTACTGAAAAGCAACTTTCTGAATATGGCGATAAGCTTTCTGAAGCAAACAAATCTAACATCAGTGCTGCATTAGAGCAATTAAAATCTGCTCACGCTAGTAAGGATATCGCTGCTATTGATGCTGCATTAGAAGCATTAAACGGTGCATGGACTGCCGCTAGCCAAGAAATGTATGCAGCAGGTGCTGGTCAAGGTCAGGCTCCGAACGGTGCCCCTGCCGATGAGCCAACTAGCAACGTAAACGATGTAGATTACGAAGAAGTTAAGTAACTTATCTCTACCTTCATATATTGAAGCTACCACCCTTAAAAGTGGTAGCTTTTTTTGTTATCTACACCTTGCTTCAAATACTAAGCAATTAAAGTCCTATTTTGCTGCGTTATCTAAAAACTTAAACTATGCCGTATCTTATACTTCTGCTTATCACTTTTATAATTGGATGTACCCTACCCATTCAAGCAGGGATAAATGCCCAGCTTGCTAAGCAAATAGAACACCCACTGTTTTCATCAATCATTTCTGTAACTGTGGCACTTATAGGCCTATTGGCTGTTTATGCTGTGAAAGTTAATGACAGGTTTAACCTTTCGGCTTTAAAGCAAGTATCGCCAAGTTTATATATAGGTGGTTTAATAGGTTCAATATATCTGTATGGAATAGTATTGTTGATACCTAAAATTGGTTCTTTAATGGCATTTACGCTCATTATTGCTGGTCAGCTGGTAATGGCAATGATAATTGATCATTATGGTTTATTAGGCATGGAGCAACAATCTATCACCTATAAAAGCATTATTGGTGTAGCCCTTATCGGATTCGGAATTTTTTTGATTAAGAAATAATTCCACATCTAAAACCAAACAAAAACCCCTCATCCATTGCTGAATGAGGGGTTTTTTAGGTTTATAAGGAAGCTAATTAAGCTTTCTTATTTCTCTTTAAACGCTTAAGTCCGTAAGCAACACCACCTGCAATAAGCAAAGAGGCACCACCATCTACAGGAACACCTGCGTTCGGGTTAGATTGACCATTACCACCGCCAACAACCTCGCCAGGGTTACCCGGATCGTCGGCCTTAGCAACTTGAACTGTGCACACTAAAGCAATTACAGCGAAGGCTTTAGCAAGAGTTTGAAATGTGTTTTTCATATAGCTTAACCCAATAGGGTTTCAGTTTAAAGGTTTTTGATTAGCGAACTACTACGTTACTAGTTACTATTGAGCTAGCGGTACGAACTTGTATAGAATAAGTACCAGTCTTTAAGCCAGAAGTACTTACTGCAATTTGGTTAGCACCAGCAGTTACATTCGCAGTTTGCTTAGCTACTACCTGACCTAAAGTATTGATTACTGTAACAGTAGCAACACCATCGGCAGTTACGTTCGTTAAAGCTACATTGAACTTACCATCTACACTTGGGTTAGGGTAAACCGCAACAGTTTCAGCATTTACTTTAGCACCTACGCTAGTTACGTTCAATGGCACAAAGTGTAAAGCGTAGTTATCAATAGTTGTATTTGCAGCACCAGAGATTGATATTGCTGAAGTAGCAGTTAACAATTCAGAAGTACCTGAATTATAATCGATTAAATACACATTGTAACCAGCCATATTTTGTAAGTTAGCAACACTCAAACGGTGTGTACCAGCAGTATGGAAACGGATACCTAATGGAATAACTAGCTCATTAGTTAAATTAGGTAAGCCCTTAACAGCATAGTTAGTGTTATTTACAACGCTGTATAAAGTTGGCATACCGCTATTATTACCCATGCGTTGCGCATCCATAGCATCGTTAAAGAAACCAGTTGCGCCGTTTTGGAAATAAATTGAAGTGATATCGCCCACTGTATTAGCACCTCTGTCTAAGGTTAATTCAATAGCAGGGCGAGTGTCTGTAGCTGTACGAGATAACGCCGTGGTTTGAGTAACAGTACGGTGTGCATTCTTAAAGGTTAAGTTAACTGTTGGGTTACCAGTTTTAACACGTACTAAGAAAGCAGTCATTGGAGCAATAGAGCGGTACGCAGCAGGGAAACCATTTACATAACCAATCCAGCCACCTGTATTAGAAGAAGCAGATACCCAATGATAACGACCAGCAAAAATCTTTGTGTTATCAAAAGCAGGATCAGTAGTTACTGCATCCCAATCAATTGTTTGAGCATAAGGGTTACCTACTAAGTTCCAACCAGAAGCATTGCGAGTAATTTCGCGAACAACATTACCATTGTTTAAAGCACCAGTTACCGATACAATACTGTTTGCAGCTACATTGAATGCAAATCCTTGACCAGCAGCAATTACTGTATTGATATCAGAAATATTGGTCCAACCGCTACCTGCTACAGAAGCATTGCTGTTTTCGTTCCAAACTTGGATTTGGTTTGCATTAATTGGGTTTGCCAATGCACCAGCTACTAAAGTAGTAAAAGGATGCGATAAATGACGCACTGCAGTACCATTGAAGTAGGTAGGACGGATGAATCTGTTCACGGTTACGTTACCAACAACCTGTCCAGTAATTCCAGTATGACCAGCCACATATGCAGAACTAGTACTTGTTGCATTTAAAGTGATATTTCCATTAGAAACAATGTTACCACCAACTGGTGCAACAACAGAATCAACTACAACTGGTGTTGTTACTGTAATTGCATTGGTTGAAAGGTTAGTTAACGATTTTAGGCTGCTACCAGGAACAAAGTTTAGGTTTAAAGCAGCACCAGAAAATTGAAGTTTAGAACCTGCAGCCGCATTCACACGGTTTACAGACATAACCCTAGTTGCGTTTACTACAGTTTCACGGTATTCAGCGTTTTCACCTAGTTCTAGTGAATCACACACAAGTGGGTTGTTAACACTATTTGCAGACGAGAAGAACAACTTCTTACCAGCATTGATACGAATCCTATTAACGGTTAAGTTAGTGGTAAAAGTACCAGATATAGTGTAATCAGCATCAACTTCAATTACTGGATAAGTACGGTTGTTTAAAGAAAGTGCTCCAATTGTGGTACCTCCAATAACGAAACGAGCATTAGGTTCAAAATCAATTACTGAGTTAGGAGCAGCAGTACCGAAAGGGTTAGAAGCAGAACCACTTTGACGGAACTGAGCATTATTTCTGAACTTGATTGAATTTACAGTTGTATTACCAAAAGCATTACCTGATTGGCGAAGGCTTTGCTCAACAACTGCAGTACCTAATACATCTATACCTGAAGTATTAGCCACAAAAGCTTGAACTGCTGTAATTTGGTTATCAATATTAGTAGCTGCCGTTAACTCAGAGGTCATTAAAACTGAACCTCCAATAACACCATAGTTACCAGAAACTAAATTAAGCTTAATACCAGTACTTGCTATATTAGAAGATAATGTAAGACTGCTACCTGCTTCAACTTCAAAATCATTACCAGCAACACCAGCACCAATACTTAAAACTTTATCGGTGGCAGATGAAGCAATTAGCTTAACATCGGCACCATTAATAACTTTTAACGTAGCAATTGATTGCGTGTTAACATCTAATCTAACAACAGCTGTACCACCGTTGAATAATATTCTGTCAGAGGTAGCAATAGTAGTACGTTCTGGACTCCAGCTTGCTGGTGCACTCCATAAATCATTATCAGCACCTACCCATGTGTAAGTTTGAGGACCACCTGCTATAATAATATCTGAAGAAGTTGCAGATAATGCTGGTGTGCCCGCTGCATTTGCAGTAAATGTGAAAGTACCATTAGCAGTAAACTCAACACCAGTGAAAGTAGCAACACCATTTACGAAGTTTGCAGTGTAGTTAACCGCACCCATTGCACCAGTAGAGGTAACCACACAAGAACCTGGATAAGTGGTTTCAGCACTTAAATCATCTCTTGTAGCTGTTACTGTAAATCCAAATTGACTGTTTACAGATGTACTTGTAGGTAAACCACTAAAAACTAAAGAAGTAGCAGCACCTAGAACAGTAAATGGAGAACTAACATCGCCTGTTAAAGTAGGAGTTGTTCTGCCATCAGCAACTGAAATAGTGTGCTCACCTGCCTGATCTAAAATAAGGGTAAAATTAGCAGATACAGCATTAGGAGGGAAATTAACTGTAGTAGTATTTAAAACACCAGTGCCAGTTGGTACTGCCAAAGTAATAGGAGTAGCCTCGGTTGAACTTAAAATACCAGGAACACCATTTGCATCTTCACCTTGTACGGTAATAGTAAAGCTACGGAAACGGGTAACGCTTGCACCAGCATTTACGTTTTGAATAACAAGCTTAGAAGCAATAACATCTTGACGGGTAGGTGATTTTGTTACACCTTTGAAACGGAAGCCAGTACCTGCTGACGCTAAAACAGTAAAACCAGAAGTTGTAGCTGCTGCACCTGCGGATACGTTTACAATTCCTGTTCCTAATGAACCCGCATCAGTAAACTTAACAAGCGCATTGTTATCAGCTGATGCAGTTCTATTTGCATAAATAACTGGTGCAGATGCGTTAGTCCAATCTACATACATTCCCCAACAACCACGGGTACCGTTTGTACCTGAAAGATCAAACTTGGTTACAAAAGACCAAGCACCACTTGCCCAAACATATTTATAGATACCACCGTTTGCTGCATTGTTATCGTCAGTTGTATAAACAACAGTACCATCAGGACTTATCGAAAAATCGTAAAGGCTGCTATTAGCTGTGCCTGTGCCTGTTGCTAAAGCAAATAAACGAGTAGATGTTGAGCTAGAAGTAGGAGCAGAACCAGTGTAGGTATTAGTTGCTAAATCGTAAGTACCAATAATATGAACTCCGGTTGAAGTAGAGGCTGTACTAAAAAACAAGCGGTTATTAAAGTTTTTAGCTACACGAACATTAGGAATTGTTGAATATACTTGCGCAACAGCAGGATTAAACTTATGCACTCCACCGGTGGTAGATGTACCATTGCCTGCACCATAAAAATTACCTCCCAAAACAGTTCCTGATCTGATACTTTGACCAGAAAAGGCTGTAGCGCTAGCGTTTTGTGCAACAATAAAGGCTGTACCATTAGTCGCACCACCTACGCGAGCTACTTTTCTATTTACCGATGCACTTGTTGCAGCTACAACTCCTGTAGTTGCAGTAGTGCCATTATAACCTGCAACAGCAACAAAGTTCCCATCTTCAGATCTATCTATATAGCCTTCAGAAGTAGCATTATAACTTTGAACCAATAAATCGGTAACTCCAGTGCTGGCAAACTCATAAAAGGCACCGGTTTCTGCACCAGTACTTGTATTATATTCAATAATACGTACTGCAGAACCGTTTGCTCCATTATTAGCCACGCGAGTAGCAACAATATGTCCTGCCGCTCCATTAAAGTTTGTGCTTGATGTGGTTTGTGCTTGTACAACACCAAACGACAAACACAGTACAGCGAATAACACTCGCTGCAATAACTGGTTGGTTTTGTTAAATAAATTCATCAGAATTATTTGGGTTTAACAGTTATAATTGGCTGGTTTACACCTAATCAAAAAAACTTCTACAAAGGTGATACTTTTACATATATACCTAGGCACTTCCAATGTTATCAAAATGTAAAGATTTGTGAAGCCGCAATTAATCCGTTCATTTCTATTGTTAAGCCAGTATATTAGACTTTTATAACCCACTATATAATTCAAGTGAACATTCCAAGTCCTGTAAGCGGTGCGTCAAAACCTGATAAACAAGCTGTGTTTGCTTTGATACGCATTAAAAGTATTGGTTTAAGCTTATTACTTTTTACTTCAGTTATTGCCCTACAAAATTTTGCTGGGGCATGGGGGGCTTCGGTTTATGGGTTTTCTAGTATAGTTTATTTAAACGACATCAATTTTTTGGTTGATGCTTATGGCTGGAAAAATTATGGTGCAGTTATTCTGGCCTATCTAACTGGACCTTTCCTAATAGGATTATTTGGTACTTTAGCTTATACCATTTATAGGACTGCCTGGAAAAAGAAACAGCAAAATTTAGGCTTCTTTATGGGTTGGCTGCATTTGGTTTGTTACCTATGGTTATTTGCTGATATTGTTTCTGGAGAAGCTATGCGCAAAGGACCCTATTTTGGGTTTAACTTCCTGCTGCACAAATACCAACTATCTGAAAACCTACACTTTGTTATTGCAGGCATAGCCATAATAGCCCTTTATATAACAGGAGGTTTATCATCCTACCGAATGCTTAGGGCCTTGCCTTCTATTAGCTTGTTATTACAAAAAGGAAACAAAAACCTAACACTAAAACTACTTCTGCATCCCGTTGGAATTAGTGTAATAATGCTTGGCATTTCTTATAGCTTAATTGATGAATTTAACCTCCGCTTTCTGGTTAACTTACTTTTCGTTTCATCGGCAGTACTAGTAGGATACTTAGTTTGCGAGCGCTTTAAAGATATTACAGTACTTAAATATCGGTCGGTTGGCAAACCATTAAACTGGATTATTGCAGCTATAGTTGCCTTTTGTTTGGCCCTAATTATATTTGGTGGTGGGTATAATTTTAACTAACTAACCATACATTTCTTACAATCCCGAATGGGTAAATATCTCCTCACCTTGCTGAATGTAGGCTCCAGAGCAGTTTTTTCGCTGCTTATGAATAAATGGATTGCCGTTCAGTTTGGTACACAAGGCATTGTTTTGTTTGGGCAATTTCAGAATGCGGTTGCTATTGCCACTGCTACCCCTACAGATGCTTTACAACGGGGATTTATCAAATTCCAATCTGGTAAAGAACTTGAAAGCAAATGGATTCAGATTCTATTACTAAGCCATATTATTGCTGGTTTAATTGCTTTTCCTGTTTGGTGGTCAGTTGCCAATATTTTACCTGTAAATAGTAACTCCCTTAGCTTTATTGTTACGGCTGAAATAGGACTTTTAATTATGCTATTGGGTTCTGCGGCTTTAAGCATAGAACAAGCAAAACTGGCATTTACCAAAGTAAACCTGCTCCAAATAGGCGGAACGGCACTTGCAACAGTTATCTCTTTTGTTGCTAGTCTGTTTTTGCCTTTGCCTATTAGCTTAGCAATATCCTTATTCGGACAGGGGCTGCCAATTATATTTGCTGCTAGATTAATTCTGCAAAACCTCAGCTTTAATAACTGGCAATTACTTCCTTGGAAACCCTTGTTAAAGTTTGCTGGAGCAATGCTAGTAATTGCCCTTTTAGGCAGAATAACCGATCTGTGGACCCGTACCACTTTACTTTCCACCTACGGAATACATAATACAGGTCTATGGCAAGCTGTTCAAAGAATAAGTGAACTGTATTTCGTGCCCCTTACTGCCCTACTCAACCTCATATTCTTTGCAAAGGCTGCCAGCTTATTCAATGACCAAGCTGCATTGCGCTTATACTTTTATAAGTGGATGGGGGTAACCATTTCGGGAAGCTTGGTTATACTTAGCTTCATATTTTGGTGGCGGTCTGAACTATTGGTTTTATTGAATACCAATACCTTTTCTGAGGCAACTGGCCTCATGCAACAGCAACTGATTGGGGATTTTTTTAAGTCGATAAGTTATATCATGGCTATGCTTGCCATTGCCAAAGGACTTATGAAAAGGGTAATCATTACTGAGCTCTGCTCCGTTGTTGTTTATGTATCGTTAGTGCTTTGGCAAACGCAAACCCAGGCTTTTGAAACAGTTAGTCAGGTTCATAGCATTCGGTATTTTGCCTATTTCATGCTATTTGCTGTGCAATTACCAGCCATCCTGAAAGCTAATAACCAGACTGTAAAAGGCTAAGTTGCATATTTGGCGAATTACACTTTAATTTACAAGATATAATTAAGTGCCTTTATACGTTCAACATGAAGGTACCCTAATTATTCAAACCTACGTAATCAATGAAATTCAATTATAAACTACTCCTAGTTGCCCTCACCATCGGTCTATTAACTAGCCAATCTGCAAATGCGGTGGTTATAAAAGGTAGCATTCTGAATTCACCTATTCCCCGACCAGATTCAATCTTTGTTTTTGACTTCAAGGGGAGTATGAAAACGAAAATTGCTGCTGCGTTCATTAAAGACGATGCCTTTAAGTTTAACTTAGATAAGTCGGTAAAAGGACATTACTTTTTAGGGTTTGATGCCACCAAAGGTTTCGATATCATAGTTTGGGAGAAAGACTTAACACTTAACTTAAATCCGAGGGATTTTGCAGCATCATTACCAGCAGATAAGGAAACATCAGATTTCAGGATTTTCAATAAGAAGCTGATAGATGTGCAGGCCGATTTGCAGAACATTTATAGAGAACGCAATACCAAGATGGAAAAGATACGTACCCAAGCGGCTGCCGATAGTTTGCTTGCCGTGTACAACAAAAAAGAAAAGGACAAAGACCAAGAACTAGAAGATTTTTTAAAATCATTCAGCAACAAAAAGGGCTATTTAGGCGAGGTTTCTAACTATATCCTTGGACCTAATAAGTCGTTATTTAAGCCAGATTTTTCCGAGGCCGATTTCAAAAACATTTACGGCACCCAAGGCGAATTTCAGTTTGCTAAAACTACCTACTTTATAAAATATAAGTACACATACACAGCAGAAGGTTACGAAGCAGGCATTTTAGAGCTACTTACCAAAGCTCCTAGAGCAAGCGATAGTAAGCGTTTGCTTAACTATATGCTTTTCGATTTATATGCATCGGCAGATACTGATAAGCTTGAAGAACTATTAAAAGGTTTCTTAGATGAGTTTCCAAACGATAAGCAAGGCCTGGCCTACAAGGCAAAACTACCTAAGCCACAGCCAAAAGTTGGAGCAATGGCACCAGATATTGTTTTGAACGATCCTGATGGCAAAACCTTAAAGCTAAGCGATTTAAAAGGTAAAGTTGTACTGATTGACTTTTGGGCTAGCTGGTGTGGTCCCTGCCGTGCAGAAAACCCTAACGTGGTAAATACCTACAAAAAATATAAAGATAAAGGCTTTACCATTTACAGCGTATCGTTAGATAATAACGCACAAAACTGGAGAGCTGCCATTCAAAAAGATGGCTTAGAGTGGGAGTGGCACGTATCTGACTTATTAGGTTGGAGAAGCGCAGGTGCAGCGTTATATGCGGTGCAATCTATCCCTGCTGCTTTCCTTATTGATAGAGAAGGAAAAATAGTAGCTAAAAACCTTCGCGGTGCTGCCTTAGAACAAAAGGTAAAAGAAATTGTAGAGAAGCCCTAAAATCTTCCTTAATTGCCTCAGCATTAGCATTACCTTTTAAATGAGCCAAAATACCTAGTAGTTTTACCACTATTAAAACATAAAAGTTCAATTTAATAATCCACAACCAAGGCTAATAAGCTAACGCAAACCTGTTCTGTATGAGCACAAAAAGCAGCCACAAAGTGTTAATTGTAGATGATGAACCAGATATTCTGGAAATCTTAAACTTTAACCTTACCAAAGAAGGCTTTGAAACACGCACCGCCGAAAATGGTAAAAAAGCAGTTGAAATAGCCGCCGATTTTAAGCCTAACCTCGTTTTAATGGACATTATGATGCCCATTATTGATGGCGTAGAAGCTTGCAGAATGATTAGGGAACTTCCAGGAATGAAGGATACCTACATCATTTTCCTTACTGCCAGAGGTGAAGAATATAGCGAAGTTGCCGCCTTTGATGCTGGTGCTAATGATTTCATTACCAAGCCTATAAAGCCAAGAGCCTTAGTAAGCAGAATTCAAGCTGCCTTAAAGCGAAACAGTACTTCCCCTAAAGAAAATTTGAAAATTACCTTTAAGGGTCTTACCATAGATAGAACTAGTTATACAGTTGTGCATAACGAAAAGCCAATAGTGCTTCCAAAAAAGGAATTTGAACTACTTAGTTTTTTGGCGCAAAATCCAAATAAAGTGTACTCGCGCGACGATTTATTGCAAAACATTTGGGGTTCAGATGTTTACGTACTTGCCCGTACGGTAGATGTGCACGTTAGGAAGGTAAGAGAGAAAATTGGCGATGGCTATATTTCTACAGTAAAAGGAGTAGGCTACAAATTTGAAACCGAAGAATAACATAACCGAACCACAGGTTAATATTCCGAACCCTTCTGAAAGTGGCACAAAAACTGCCGCAAAAGATGGGGGCAAAAAGGAGCGTGCCCAAGCTGAAACCAATGAGGCTCGTATTAAAATTGCGGCTTCTAAAAATTCGAATAAAAAACTTGGATCTCCTGTTAGTAGGCTTATAACCTTCGATGCAAAGTCAGTTTCGTTGTGGTTAGCAGTTATCATTTCGCTATTTAGTGGGCTATTCCTGTTTATAGCAATGAAGGTGGAGATAGTAGTTATAGTAACTACTATTATCATTATCTTCTTTATCAGTTTCTTCCTGATATTCTTGGCTACTGAATTTCTTATTTTCAGAGAAATCAATAAGATATACGCCATTCTAGAAAAGCTAAGGCGTAAAAAGGATATTAAGGTTGTAAGCAGGCAACTCCGTAAATATGGTAGGGAAAGCATCCCTGGTTCTCCATTCGCCAAACTGAACAATGAACTAATGCGATTTGCAAGCCGCAAGGAAGAGGAAATTGTACAGCTAAAGGCAATGGAGGTGTACCGTAGGGAGTTTATCTCAAGCATAGGTCACGAATTGAAGACTCCCCTATTTGCATCACAAAGCTATGTGCATACCTTGTTAGATGGTGCCTCTGAAGATCCTGAAACCAGAGAACGTTTCTTAAAAAAAGCTGCCAAATCGTTAGATGGTCTGCAAGAATTAGTTGAAGACTTTTTGGACTTGAGCGAGATGGAAGCAGGTGTAGTAACTATGCGCCTTGGAGCTGTAGATATTGGCACCCTCATTTCTGATACCATTGATCTTTTAGAAGGTTTGGCAGAAAAAAGAGCCGTAAAAATTCAATGGGAGAAAAACACCCCCAAAACTGAAATTGTATTGGCCGACCCTAAGCGTATGCAGCAGGTACTTATTAACTTGCTTGAAAACGGTGTAAAATACGGCAGAGAAAACGGTAATATATTCCTTGGACTAGAAACCGAAAAAGACCAGGTAACAATTTCCGTTCGCGACGATGGACCAGGGATTGACCAAGACCATCTGAAGCGTATTTTTGAACGCTTCTACAGAGTAGAACAAAGCCGTAACCGTGCAAAAGGTGGTAGTGGATTAGGACTAGCTATTGTGAAGCATATTCTAGAACTACACGGCAGTAAAGTACAGGTAGTGAGCAAGTTAAACAAAGGAACCACTTTTAGCTTTAAGCTTAAAAAGTACAGTGGTGAATCTTTACCTGATGGTAACCCTGCAGATTTGAGAAGAGAAGCACCAGTAGGTCAGCTTCACGTGGCAGCACAGCAATCGGGAAATTTGAACAATGCCTAAATCATTTAATACCAATAAAAACTACGCAATACCCAAATATTGCCGAACTTTGCCGTTGAATGATTGAAAAGAAAAGTAAAAGTACCGCTGCAATTGTAGAAAGAGCTATACTGGTGAGTGTAGTGCCAAATAAAACGAAGGATGGCATTATTAAAGAACACCTAGATGAATTAGCATTTTTGGCAAGTACTGCAGGCGTAGTAGAAATAGCGAGGTTTACCCAAAAACTAGACCGACCAGATAGGCGTACCTATGTAGGTAAAGGTAAATTGGCCGATATAGCCGCCTTAGCCAAAGCAGAAAACGTGGATATGATTATTGCCGATGACGACCTTTCGCCATCGCAAACGCGTAATCTGGAGGCAGAACTAAATATTAAAATTCTAGATAGAAGTTTACTTATTCTGGAGATTTTTAGCCTAAGAGCGCAAACCGCACAAGCTAAAACTCAAGTAGAACTTGCCCAATACAAATACTTATATCCCAGACTTACCCGCCTGTGGACTCACCTTTCCAAACAAAAGGGTGGTGTAGGTATGCGTGGTCCTGGTGAAAAGGAACTTGAAACTGATAGGCGTATAGTTCAAGATCGTATCAGTTTCTTGAAAGAAAAGCTGGCCATTATTGATAAGCAAAGTGCTACACGTAGGCAAGGCAGAGATAGACTTGTACGTGTTGCCTTAGTTGGTTATACTAACGTAGGTAAAAGTACCCTTATGAATGTGCTAAGCAAAAGCGAAGTAGTGGCTGAAAATAAGCTATTCGCCACTGTAGATAGTACTGTGCGCAAAGTAGTTTATGAGCAAGTGCCTTTCTTGCTTACCGATACAGTAGGTTTTATTAGAAAGCTACCAACTCACTTAATTGAAAGCTTTAAAAGCACTCTTGATGAGGTTCGTGAAGCTGATATTCTTTTGCATGTTGTAGATGCCTCTCACCCGTTTTTTGAGCAGCAAATACAAGTAGTAAATGGCATTTTGAAAGATATGAACGCTATTGATAAACCAATGGTGTACATATTCAATAAAATTGACTTGCTGCCAATCCCTGTTGAAAAGCCAAGTTTGGAAGAAATGGGCTGGGATGCTTGGGATTATACCGCATCTAACCCAGATAAAATAGAAGAGGCAAAGCCATTTTCTTTAGCTGAAATTACCGCTGAGTACTACAATAAACCGGGTACCGATGCCGTGTTTGTTTCGGCAACTAAGCGGGAACGAGTGGCCGATTTAAGAGAATTAGTCTATACCAAGGTGTTGAAAAACCACCTACTTATTTATCCTAACTGGTTAAAAGATAGTGTAATCAAAGGCAAAGTAGAAAAAGACGAAGACTACAACTAAGCCCTTTTACAAACCAACTATCTACCCAAATAAATTACAGAAGTATCAATACCATGGAAGCCATACAAACTTGTTATTTAACCAATAAACCTGCTATTCAAAATGTAGTTATCCCTGCCAATGGTTGGGGAGCAACATTTCCAAATGCCATGGTATTTGAAGTGCCAGCATCGGAAAAAGGTGCAACGACACCCGATTTTGAAGAAAACATCATTGGGTTTTTGGCACAAATAAATAAGAAGAAGGCACCACGTTTTAGTCTGGAAGAAATAAAGCTCATGGAACAATGGCTCGAACGCCTTGCTCGTGCCATTTTTACCAATGTATTTGAAGCATACTGGGATAGAAAGCTAGTGGTGATAGTTCCGAAACTAGGCGTTGCCCCAGCGTGGCGCGATTTAGCCAAAGAACTAGAAGAAGAATTATCCGATTCTATTGATGAGCTTTTTGGTGATAAAGGTCCGCATACCAAGTTAGACTATCAGTTCTTTGAATCCGAAACCGATTTGGATACTGATAATGTATTGTGGGTTCGTTTGCCTGGCGGTGCGCAGGTATATGTATGGCCGATGGAAAAGAAGTAGGGGGCTGGGATGATAAAATCATTTGATGAAGTAACACTTCGGAATATATCAGATATTATTTCTGAATTATTAACTCATAAGGAAATTACTGAACATCTATCTAGTTTAGGTATATTTGATTCATCAAACGGTCAAAATAAAAGTAACAGACTTTACTTTGCCTTAAAAGAAAAACAAAATCAAGACAGGTGTGGTAATAACATACTTGGATTTGTGATTAAAATTATAAGTCCAAAAAGATATAATTCAGATGTTGATTTTGAAAAACACAGATCATTGATAAATGAAAAGCTTTTATATGATGGGATTGAAATAGACCCAACTGGTCAAGCAAAGGAAGTTGATAAAGCAAAAACAATTTCGGAAGCAAAAAGAAGGTCAAATAAAATTAAAGAAAAAGTAAATGGAATAAGTATTCATCCTGAAATAATTCAGTTTTGTGAAAAAGAATGGCTGCAAGAAAACTATTTTCATGCTATATTAGAAATCACGAAAAGTGTTGCGGAAGTCTTAAGAAATAAAAGTGGATTGAAATCAGATGGAGCAGAATTAATTGATGCATGTTTAGGCTTAGGTAAGGATAATAAACCTATGCTTGCTTTTAATACATTATCAACGCCAAGTGAACTAAGCGAACATAAGGGATTCGGACATTTTTGTAAAGGTTTCTTTTCAATGTATAGAAATCCTAAGGCACATAATCCAAAAGTTCTAGAAGAAACCCAACTATCAGAAATGATTGAGGTACTTATTGTTGCATCCATAATCCACAATAAACTTGATAATACTTTTAAAACAGGATATCTCTAGGGAGTTCGTCTTTAACAGAAACAAAACAACATAATCCCCACTCACCACCAACCACTTACAAATTATTTTAACTTTTTTCACCTTTCCAGTAGGGGTATAGCCTACCCTTGGTTGTCATGTGAATGTACCTCACAAAGTATAAACACATGAAACTCAAAACGCTTCTCACCTTCCTCGCTCTCTTTAGTGTTGTAGTAGCTTGGGCACAGCCTGAGCAAACCCTTAAGCAAACTATTAAGGGTACTATTTCTGATGTTGCCAACGGCTTGCCCCTTCCTGGGGCAACCGTGGCTATTTTGGGTACCAATCCACTTATTGGTACCGTGACCGATGTAAATGGCAGATTCAAACTTGCCAATGTACCCGTAGGCAGGGTAACCCTCCGCATTACGATGATGGGTTATGCACCTAAAACTATGCCTGAAGTATTGGTATCGTCTGGTAAAATGACCGATTTATCCATTGCCCTTCAAGAGGAACTAGTTACCGCTGGAGAAGTAGTAATTACTGCTGTAAAGAAAAACAAGAACATTGCCCTTGACGATTTTACTACTGTAAGTGCCCGTACATTTTCTCCGGAAGAAACCCAAAGGTTTGCGGGTGCCGTGAACGACCCTAGCCGTATGGTTGCCGTTTTCCCAGGAGTAGTATCAAATCCAAGTGGCCAGAACGATATTATAGTCCGTGGCAACTCACCTCGTGGATTATTGTGGCGCATGGAAGGTATGGAAATGCCTAATCCTAATCACTTTAGTAGTGAAGGGAGTAGCGGTGGAGCCATCTCTATGTTGAATCCGAATATCTTAAAAAGCTCAGATTTTTTAACAGGTGCCTTTCCTGCCCAATATGGCAACGCAGCATCCGGTATATTTGATTTAGGACTAAGAAAAGGCAATGCTGAAAAGAGCGAATACGTAGCCCAAATAGGAGTATTAGGCATTGAAGCTCAGGCTGAAGGTCCGTTTAAGAAAGGTTCAGATGCATCGTTTGTAGCTAACTACCGCTATAGCTCTCTTGATTTATTCAATAGAATTGGTCTAAAAATTAGTGGCGAGGCTGCTCCTCAGTTCCAAGATGGTGCCTTCAAGGTAAACCTACCTACCAAAACAGGATATTGGAGTATATTCGGAATTGGTGGCTATAACTCTGTTGTTGATAATTCAAAAGACAAGCAGGATAAGGTAAGGTCTAAATTTAAAGGTAGTTCTGGTATGTACTTAACTGGCATCAGGAATGTGAGTCAGCTTTCAGATAAGCAAAGTTTAGAAAACAGCATTGCTTACAGCGGCACGTTTGGCAAAGGAAAAGAGTTTTCAAATCCCCAAAGTGCAGATAGTGCACTTTTAAAAACCTATGAAAACAATAACCAACAAACCTTTTTAAGGTATTCTTCTACCCTTATGGGCAAAGTGAATGCTGCCAATAATTACCGTGCTGGTATTATTATTTCACAGCTTGGGTATAATATCAACCAATCGTCGTTAGATTATGATACTAAGGTTTATGGCACCAATTACAAAAGAAGTGGCAGCACTCAAATGTATCAGGCATTTGCAGGCTGGCAAAACCGTCCTTCAGAAAATGTGACTATCAATGGCGGTTTACATTATACCCACTTCGCCTTAAACGGACAAAATATATTAGAGCCACGCTTGGGAGTTAGTTGGCAAGTAAACCCAAGGCATACCCTCACTTTTGCTAATGGATTACATTCAAGAGCAGATGCTATATCGGTATACTTTGCAGAAGTTACCGATGCCAATGGCAACAAAACTACGCCTAATAAGAATCTTAAAATTCAGCGCAACTTCCATTCCGTAATAGGTCATCAATTTGCTTTAGCCGATGGACTTAACCTAAAAACAGAAGCCTACTTCCAATACATTTACGATGCTGCGACTGGAACCGACACCAATGATTATTATTCCTTAATGAATGAGGTAAATGTTTTTTCAGTTAACAGATTAGAAAACAAAGGCAAAGGCAGAAACTACGGGGTTGATATCAATATAGACCGCAACTTTGGCAATGGTTTCTATATGATGTTTTCACAATCACTTTTCAGAAGTGAATATAAGAACCCTGGCTATGCTTGGAAGGCATCCAGATACGATAACAAGTTTGTAAGCAATGTAGTAGCAGGTAAAGAATGGAAACTGAAAAACAAAGGCAAAAAAGAACGCACCCTTCAGGCCAATTTTAGGGCAGTGTATATGGGTGGGGTTGTTTACACACCATTGAACAGAGAAGCAAGCGCAGCCAATGATAACTCGGTATATGATACCAAGGCTTATAACTCAAAACGTGCCCCAAATATTGCAAGGATTGACTTCAGCATAGGAATCCGTAAAAACAGAGAGCGCAGTACACATACCCTAAAACTAGATATTCTGAATGTGCTTAATCAAACTCCTACCCTAGGCGAGTATTACGATATCTATAACGATAAAGTAGATAAGCCCTTTGGTTTAGGCATTTTACCTAACTTGCTTTATAGGATTGAATTCTAAAGAGGCACAACATTTTATTAACGGTAACTTTTTCCAATGCAGTACCCTGAAAATGAACTCTGGCAACAAATACAACAAGGTTCGCTCCAAGCTTATGAAAAGCTATTTCATAAACTTTATGCACCCCTTTGCGGCTATGCTAACCAGTACCTATCAGACCCTGATGAAGCAGAAAACTTGGTTCAAGAACTGTTCTGCAACCTCTGGGAAAACAAGGATAGCTTGGAAATTTCAACTGGAATTAAGCCGTATTTATACAAATCGGCATTTCATAGGTCGCTTAATATTATCAAACGAAGCAAACGTATGGAACCCATTTTAACCGTAGAAGGGGAATACAAACCAGCGGTATTGCAACAAACTAGCTTGCACGAACAAGTATCCACAAATGAGCTGCAAGAGCAATACCAACAAGCGCTTTCAGATATGCCAGAGGGTAGAAGAACCATATTTCAACTCTCCAGACAAGATGAACTCACTTACCGAGAAATAGCAGAATTGCTAGATATATCTATCAAAACAGTAGAAACCCAAATGAGCAAAGCCTTAGGTTTTTTACGAGTAAGACTATCTGATTTTCTGGTACTATTTCTAATCATTCAATACTTCACCCAATTCAACCACACCTTAAGCTAATGGAAAATACCCCTAAGCAAGATATAGGTATCTTAATAACCAAGGTAGTTTGTGGCGAAGCTACTGAATTTGAAATAGCTCACCTTCAAACACTTGCCAATCAATCTGAAACCATAAAGGCAGAATGGATAGCAACTCAGAAGCTATGGAGTCTTGGCTTTCCGAATCAAATAGAACAGGAAGACTTTACCGCTTTCAATAGTCAAGAAGCTTGGCAAAAGGTATCAAAAACAATTCAGACTGAATCGGCAAAACCTGCCAAAGTAATTCAGATGAACTGGCGTTGGGCGGCTGCAGCTTCAGTAGTATTGGCATTGTTAACTTTCACCATTGTAAGGACACAGGTTTGGAACGCCACTTCAGAAGTTGCCACAGTAATAAAATCAAACCCATCGGCAAAAACCCAATCCTTGCCAGATGGCAGCGATTTTACTTTAAGCAACGATGCAGAACTTAGCTATCTCAAAGGGACCTACAGCCAAGAAAGAGCTGTATCACTTAAAAAAGGTAAGGTGTATTTGCACGTTCAAAAAGCAGCAGGTGCCAAGTTTACCGTAAAAACAACAGAGGCCTTGGTTACTGTTTTAGGTACTAAGTTTTCAGTGGAGCAGCTTAATGGTAACACCAAGGTACTGGTAGAAGAAGGTAAGGTTAAAGTTCAAAATCCTTCACTTGAATCTGATAGCCTTATACTTACCGCAGGAATGGGAGCTTACGTTTCCAAAGGCAAACTGCAACTCCTAGTACCAGAACCTAATGAAATGGCTTGGGCAAACAAGAAACTGGTTTTTGAAAGTATGCCTTTGCATAAGGTAATTGCCAACTTATCGAGTGCTTATAACAAGCCTATTCTACTCAAAGGAACCCAACTACGAAACGAAAAAATAACTGCACAATTCACCAATCAGGAATTAGATGAGGTGTTACAGGTGCTTTCAAAACTCTATAACCTTGACGTAAAGGAAACGAACGATACCATTATTCTCTTTCGCTAAACTCATGAAAAACTCACATCTTCTACTACTAATGCTCCTTTTCTGGGGTGTTAGCGACAAAGTTTTTGCCCAAACAAAAAATGAAATCACCATAAAAGGTAACCTCACTATATCTGAAGCCTTATCCTCCTTCGCCAGACAATCGAAAATCGATTACAGTTTCGATCCTTCTAAATTCAGTAAAACCCCTCAACAGGTAAATATCGTGGCACTTACTTCCACTTTTGCCCTAAAAAATTTGGCTGAAACTTATGAGTTTAAATACCAGTTCTTGAATCCTGACCTGATAATCATTAAGCCTTCTCTTAGGTTTAAAACGAAAGGTAAAGTAGCACCAACAAGTTTGCTAATAGGCGTTACTTTGGAACAAGATGGGAATATTTGTCCCTTTACAAGGGTCTATTTGCCTGAACTAAATATGACCACCCTAAGCAATGCGAATGGTGAATATGCTTTCGTTATTCCTTATCCTAGAATACACCTTACTATTCAAGCAGAAAAGCAAGGTTACCAACAAACAGAACGCTACAGTTTGGTAAAAGGCGAAACGCAAGTATCAATCCAAATGGTACAAGTACCTAAAACTTTTAATACGGTAAGCCTAGCAAGTACTGAAAAGGACTTACGTTTATTCGTTCCTGTTTCTTTAAAAAGTACTGAAATAGAGCAGTTTTCAAAAGTAGTGATACCACCTGATAGTCTTTCTGCAAAGCCAGATTCTATTTATAAAGTGCCCGTTTTGTTTTCTATTTGGCCAACCATAACGAGTGGCAGGGTATTTCCAAGTGCGGTAAGACCTAGCTTCTCTTTAAACTTAGGCTATGCCTCACACGCTGGAGTAAATGGTGCAGAAATTGGGGTATTTGTAAACCAAAACACTTATGCTACCCGAGGCTTTCAAGCTGCTGGCTTCGCTAATATTGCAGGTGGCGAGGTGGAAGGCGTACAGGTAGCAGGGTTTTCTAATTTTAACAAGCTTAGTGTAAGAGGAGCCCAGTTTGCAGGTTTAGTAAACTTAAGTAGAGGTCAATTAACTGGTGCTCAGTTTGGCGGGATAGGCTCAGTGGTAGGAGAAGGCACCACTGGTTTACAAGTAGGGGGTATATTTGCCTTGAACAATAAGCATTTGAAGGGGGCGCAGCTATCGGGAATTATGGCAACCACAAACTCTTTGGACGGGGCACAGGTTTCTGGCGTTGTGAGTTTGGCTAACGATGCAAAGGGCGCTCAAATTGCAGGGGTTATTTCTGCAAGTAATACGATGAATGGTATTCAACTTTCGGGAAGTGTTGGGATTGCTAATACCATGAAAGGTATTCAAATTAGCGGAGGCGTAAATGCCGCTAATCAGTTAAACGGCTTTCAGATTTCAGGTGGGCCAAGTATCGCCAACAAAGTGGATGGCGGTCAGATATCTGGTGGGGTTAGCGTAGCCAATACCTTAAAAGGCATTCAAATAAGTGGTGGCGCATCGGTAGCGATGGATACTAGTTCAGGAATTCAAATAAGTGGTGGGGCTAACTTTGCGAAGGAATCGTTTACAGGTATTCAGATTAGCCCTATTAACTACGCCAAACGGATGAAGGGTATCCAAATAGGTGTATTTAACATTACAGATACTCTTGATGGCTACAGCATAGGCATTTTGAACTATAATAAAAGCGGTAGAAACCACATAAACCTTTATTCAAACAGCAATGGTTTGGGTGGTATTAGCTTCCAAAATGCAGGTAAACGAATTGGTTGGGAGTATGGCTTATTTCAAGCGTATAACAACAAATACCCAGTACAAGGGACAATGTCGGCCATTGGTGCAAAGGTGTATATAGGTCCGTTTAAGTCGGAGGCTAAACTAATTCCTTACCTCGGCGCCAGATACTACCAGCCTTTAAATTGGAACGAAGCCAGTAAGAAAACGCTATTTTCTGCAGAGGCAGGTTTTGCCTACCAAAGTGGTAAATGGGTAACCAGCGTAAGCTATATCGCAACAGGACTGGTACGCTACAACAGTTCAGAAAGTTTAAAACAGAGCTACCCATTTGGTTCAATCCAACACCTAAGGGAACGCAACTTTATGAGTTGGGGCGCAGTGCAGTTAGGGATAGCTTATCAAATTAAAGGGTAAATTAAAGGGGATGGCGAAATGCTATCCCTATTTTTTGGTATTTTGTTAAGGGTTGAGAAATGAGTTGTTCCTAGTTAGTAATTAGGAATTTTTTCTAGCCTGCTAGTAAAGTCAATAATCCTGGCAATGCGTTTATCCCTTGTGGCTTGAAACTTGGTAGTAGCTAACCAACGCAAAATATTCCTTCTGTATGATGGGGCGTACTTTTCAAATTGTTCAGTGGTGCCCGATTGGTTAATCAATGCTTTTTCTAAATCTGGTGGGATAACTAGCTCATCTACTTCATTTAACGCATCCCAAAGATTATTTGCTTTACTGTATGAAATGCTATCAAAACCACCTTCATGCATTTTACCCTCTTCAATTAGTTTGTTAGCTCTGTCTTTATAAGTCTTCGCCCAAATGTGGTTTTTCCGTCTGCAAATGAGTTGCATTGTTCGTTCATTATCTAGCTTTTTCCGAATGCCATCAATCCAACCAAAGGCGATCAATAAATCCAAAACCTCGTCTATAGAAATGTATTTTTCTTTTACTTCCTTTTTAAAAGTCACTAACCAATAACTTTCTTCCGACTTATAATTTTGATTAAGCCAGGAATTAAGTTCCTGTACAGAAGCGACTTGTATTTGCTGAAATTTCTGAGGGTCCATATCAATGGCTTTAATAGGTCTTTAATAAACGCTTTAATAACCTAAACAGTTTATAGCAAAAAACGCAACTTATTACTAAATATCAAGCCTAGAAAATAAGCACAATTCATAAAACTTAAATCAAGAAAAAATCAGATTAAAATATTCATTATCAAATATATAAACAAAATAACATACCATTATATCTCGCCAAAACCTCTAAAAAATTTGACTTTTGGCGAAATATAGTACCGTAGTTATGGATTTTGATTTATATCGTGAACTGTGATTTAATTGATTTGGCTGATTCTTATGATTTTGTCTGAATCAGGATTTGATGGATTTAAGAAAAAGGAGGATTTTTCACCAGCAGAAAGGAATCATACTAATCACAGTTCAGACAAATACACCTGAACGGCATCCTAAAAATCCATACATCCGGTAAATCCTGATTCAGACTATTTTGCTCTCACCTCCAAATGTGCTGCCCTGCGGGCAGCACACTTGGAGGTTCGCCATTCCGTGATGCGGATTTCCCTTTTGCTATAATAATTTCACCCCTACGTGGTTATTTTTTTGTCTGAATCAGGATTTGCTGGAATTAAGAAAAAGGAGTATTACTTTCAAATCCCGTAGGGATGAAATTATTGTAGCCCGAAAGTGTCCAACAGCAATCCAAACCCCGTAGGGGTGAAAGTATAACCACCCCTGTTCTTTGTTCATAAGAAATTCCGCAGATCACTTTGATTATCAATTACCTACTTCTCTTCTTTCTTTTCTGGCAAAAAAGAAAGAAGCAAAGAAAGTTGCCTTTTTCGCAAAGACGAACTCGTGGCGTCAGCAGAGCTGCCACCACTTTAAACAGGTCTTTGCAGTATTGTATCCCTATCGGGATGGGTGTTGATGCCTATCGGCAATGGCTAAGATGCGAAGGGAATTGAGGTTGTTCGCTTGGTAGATTTTGTCTGAATCAGGATTTGCATAATTTTAGGAAAAGGAGGCTTTTTTACCCGCGGAAAGGAATCATACTGAATCATTCAAAGCATAGTTCAAGACTACTCCCGTACCACTTTACGCACATACAACTTACCACCTACACTTTGCAGACGAAGTAAATACATACCCTTAGGCAGGTTGCCTACTTTGAGTTCCTCACCTGCTTCAACTGGTTGGGAGATAATTACCCTGCCTTGCACATCCAATAACTGGGCGGTTCCTTTATGGGAAAGGCGTAGGGTATTGGTAAATGGATTAGGGTACACTTGAAGGTTAGGTTCCTGATTTTGCCTTTGGTTGCTGGTTAAAACAGGACCTACAGGAGGGTAAATGGGGTTGTAAGGGGTGCCAATGCTGTCAATTTTAAGTAGATACAAGGCACTGCCAATAGTATTCCTAGTAGTAACGCTACCACCAAAAATAGCCGAACCATCACTGATATAAGCTACTGAATTTATACTTCTTTCAATAGTATTGGAGTCTGAGTTTAGGTAAATAGAAACAATTACATTCCTATTTTTATCTACCTTTTCGTACCAATAATCCTTTCTAATCAGATTAATTCCGCCAATTCGTTGAACTCTTAAATACCAGAAGGAGGAATCAGCCATTGGCATATATTCATCGTTCCCGCCCGTATTGTTTACTGACTGCCATTCACTCCAGACAATTCTTAGCGAATCGTTTACTAATGCTCGGAAGCCTGCACTATCATTTGAATAATTACCTCCCTGTAAAAAGTAACCTTGCGGAGTTCTTTTAGCCCTAGCAGAAATCCAACCAACGGTTGGGTTTGGAAACGTATAAAACAGTTTTCTTTCTATTGCCCTTCCGTTAGCAGTATCTATTTCGAGACCCATTATCTCTCTGCCTGAATAACCTGAAACAAACAAGTTACCATTAGATAAAAACTCAGCGTGTTCAGGTTGCCCAATAGCATAGGTATATACATATTCTTTTACCCACCTTCTGTTTGCTGAAGAATCCCACCTACTTACTTGCCAATGTTCACGAGCTTGATTAGCTACTGTTAACTCCCTTGCTGCTAATAAATAGAAACCACCATCGGGTGCTGGAATTAACTTTTTGAAAATTGTAGGCATCGAATCTGGCTGTGGTTCTGTTCTAGGAAATTCTCGTCTTGCTAAGGTAAAACCACGGAAATTTATTCTATGAAAAACCCTACGACTGTAAGGGAAGTTTTGAATATTGTAAGACAACCATAAATGTTTTTTTACCCTATTTAAGGATACCTGGTAGCCGCTGATTGAGTCATTAATTATTAAAGTGTCTAGTATTATTCCAGAAGAATTAACCTTAAAAAAAACAGGTTTTTGTCTTCTAACACTACCTGCCCTAATACTGAATTCATTAGTAACTGTTCTGACAAAAAACTGACTTGTATCTTGTAGGAATACTTCTAAGATATCATCACCTGTTCCATTAGAGCCAGTAGAATGGTCGTAAGTTCTTTCCCAAACAACTCTCTGTCCAAAAGTTATTTGTACCCAGAAAAGGGTACAAATAGCAAGGAATACCTTTAGTTTCATCTAACCATTATTTTTTCGTTGAAGGAGTTTACGCAATCAATAGCTTATTCTGCTAATCAATTTAAATGTAAAATATTATAACATTAAATACAAACAAACCTATAAAAAAGTTTAATACACGGTCTTACTACGACAAAGAAAATTATACATCATCAAAAAGCCCGCGCAGCGGGCTTTTTTGATGGGTTATTCAAACTGTATTAAAACTTAAATCTGCCTTTAAGTTTCTGAAGTTCTTCTTCGGCTTTTTTCTTGGCGTCGTTCTTAAGTCGGTCGGCTTCGGCTTTGGCACGGGCTTCTGCCTCTGCCTTTAAGCGATCTGCCTCCGCTCTCGCACGAGCCTCGGCTTCTGCTTTGGCATTATTAATTTGATTGGTTACTTCCGTTTTAATAGCTGCCTTAGCTTCTTGCTTTACGCTACCGCCTCCTGCACTTAAAAGTTTGTACTGTGGCTTATCCATAGTGCCACCCACATTTACATTCAGGTTAATATTCTGACCTACTGCATTGGCTGGTTTGCCTAATAATCCTGCAATGGCTGTGTTCGCAGCAGTACCTAAAGCACCTGCTGGTACCGCCATTTTTACGTTGTAATCTATGCCGCCATCGAACGACTGTGAGCCGCCAATATTCATTTTCTGTCCCCCAAGGGCAATATCAAATGGTTTGAAATTCACCCTACCATTTTCAATAGATGCTTGAACTAGCAAATCCTTAAGATTTACCGCAGTAGGTGCATTCATTTTAGTGAGTGAGTTAATAC
>JAIYDB010000010.1 GCA_027487695.1 Cytophagaceae bacterium
AAGCCAGAATTTTCTTTCAATAATCGTTTTCTGTTTACCCAGTTGAAGAAGTCATAAGGAACTTGCAACAACGGACGTGGCAGTCTGTATTGTAACTTAAAAATATCCCATCGGGTTATGCGTTCTACACCTTTTTTATTGGCGTAGTAGTAATCCATCACCTTTTCGTTGCCAAAAACACCGTGTACTGCCGTTTCAGAGAAGTACTTTGCTACCAACTTATGTAGTTCAGGAGCAGTATATTCTCTTACGTGGAACGGATTGCGTGTTAACGACATCGTGCGGTTAGGCGTAGTCATAATCAGCTGACCACCAGGCTTTAATACCCTAGCAATTTCCTTGGTAAAATCCACATCATTTTCAATGTGCTCAATTACCTGAAAAGTTACCACCCAATCGAAGCTATTATCAGGAAATGGCAACGGAGGGATATTACTTTGTACAAACTTAACTTTGCCTGGCTCTATTCCATCTAAGTTAGTTGGAAACTTATCGATCGCGGTATAAGAAGCAGCCTTATTGAACAACATTCTAAGACCGTAACCATCGCCACTACCTACTTCAAGAACATCGCCACCAATGCGCTTTTCCGCTTCCAGATAGGCAACTAGGTGACGCTGGTAAATCACATTATTTTCCAGACTTGTTTCAGTAATACGCTCAGCGGTTTGTACAATCTGCATAGGGCAGTTAAATTTAGAATGGCAAAAATAGCGGATGTATTTGAAAAAGACACACCCCTAGCAATATTGGTTGCGTTTACTTGCTCTTGGTGCGCTTGAAAAAGCCCGCAATTACAGACATTACCACAGGTCCTATTACCCCGCCAACAGCTATTTGAGTAAAGTATGACTCCCTATTGAAATAGTCAGTAGCTAGTTTAGTAGCCTCTTCTACCGATTTTCCTGACTTGATATAGTAGTCCGCCATATGTTGAATGAAGTTAGGAAACATATTAGGGTTTACGTATTCAATAAACACATAGAAGGAAAGCAAGGATAACGGCAAGTTCACTAGTCCTACAACAAGTCCTAATTTTAAGGCGAGCATTACATTTAAGCTGCCATTCAATCGTTTGATCTCATTTAAGGAGAAAATGGTAATCGCAATGGCTATTGGTAAAAACAGGTTAGTCAGATAAGGATGCAAATCCACATACTTATCGTGCAGGCCTATGGCAAACTCAAAGCAGGTCCACAAAAAGCCAGAGCCAGCCGCAATAGCACCATACTTGGCACCAGTGGTAAATAGTTGTTGGTTGGTGAGCATAAAAAAGTTAAAGTTGGTTATGGATGAGTAAAGTCAAATTCAAATAACTTGAAATGGGGGAAGATTTCCAAATGTTAGGTAGGATCAAAAATTTAAACAATACAATATAACTTTTCCTAGGAAATGGACCAGTTGTTTGTTTAATGATTTTAAAGATTTGAAGGAAAGGGGTAACTCTAATGAAAATTAAATTCAGCTGAATCAACCTTCATATTCTTCGCATCATAAATGCTATCAAGAGTAAATCGGATTTTCTTTAATAGTTTATCATGGATTTCTTTATTCTCTTCCCAATATTTTTCTTGAATTTCAATTTCTAGTTCATCCGAAAACACATTACTCATAAAGCACTTTGATTTTGAATATTCTATATAAACTTTTGATATATTTTTTCTTAATATAATTCGTTGTAATAATGAAGTAGTCCAATAATTTTGTTCGGTTAAATCTCTATTACCATAACAAAATCCTGTAATCATACTCAAACTAGCTAGCCGATGGTAAAAAACAACATCACATTGATTTGAATCTAACAACGATAAAATCCATCTATTTATCTCGTTAGAATCTTTTTCAGCCCACGCTTGATCTAAATTTTTAAAAACTAAAGAATCAGCTAGTAGAGGTGGATATCCAATATCATTGCTCTTTTTACAGCTAAATAAAACTACAAGTGTTAATGAAAAAACTAAAACAACCTTCATAAAGTGGTTATCTTTTTTATTTAAAATTCTCTTCAACTTGCTTAACATGAGATAGAAACTTTAGTGGTAAAAGAGATGGTTATATTTTAACTATATTTCTTTATCTCTAACCTGCTCTCTAGCTTTCTCTAAAAGACTTTCATAATCAGGGGCGCATATACCAGAAATAGACTTTTCCAAGTCAGCATCCAAATCGAATAAAATTCGTTCTTCAGCCTGATGTTCAATGATACTTGCTTGTTGATTGTTTATTCTGTGTATTAGTTCAAATAGAACCAAGGCTTCATCCTGACTAAAAGTTAGCGTAACCTTTTCGCTTTCATTTACTTTCATCTTACAAATTCGTAAAATTTTACCACTTAGCACTATCCCTTGTATAACTAATTACTGCAGCCACAAAAACTAAAGCAGCCATACAGTAATAAACCAAGGTCATACCAGGGGTTTGGATTTCCCAATCTGCCATTTGAATAGGGGTTTTACCAATGATATACTCTCTTACAGTGTACCAAAGTGCTGCCCCAAAAGCTACACCAAAAATGGTTCCTAGATTTCTGTTAAAGCTTACCATACTGCTAGCTATGCCTCGTTGTGCAGCTGGTGCATTATTCAGTGCTGCGGTAGAATTGGGCGACTGAAATATGGAAAACCCAAAAGCCAAGGTAGATAATCGCCAAAAAATATCGGTCCATTGCCAAGTATGGTTTAATGGGCTTAGTAATAGTAAGCCAGTAGCTACCAAAATCAACCCTAAGGTGCTGATGTTTTTTGCGCCAAACTTATCGCCTAAAATGCCTCCAATAGGCGACATTATTGAAAGCGTTATGGTACTGCTCAACAACATTAAGCCCGCCTCTTTGGCTGAATAATGAAGGATTTGCTGCAAGAAAAAAGGAAAAACAAATAAGTGCGCACCCAATGCGGTAAAGGCTATCAATGTAGCAGAAACTGCCGATGTAAACGCTCTATTTTTAAATATATACAATGCCAACATGGGTTGGTCTATACTGCGCTCGTATTTGATAAATAAGCCTAAGCCTAAAATCCCTGCTATAATAAACCCGAATACTAATGGGTGTCCCCAACCATATAAAGGCTCCGGTCCATAATGAAACCCAATGAGCAACACTACCAATGCTACAAAAAACAAACCTGCCCCAATAAAATCAAACTTCTGTTTGCTGATTGAATCATAGTATGGAAGTACTACCATTGTACGCCAAATAGCTACAATGCCTAGTGGGATATTCACCAAGAATATACTTTGCCAGTTCATATACTCTAGTAAAAATCCACCTATCACAGGACCTAAACTACTTCCCAACGCCACCGAGGAACCCATTATGCCAAGAGCCTTACCTCGTTCATGAGGTTCAAAAGTTTCAGAAATAATGGCCGGTGCAACGGAAAAGAGCATACTACCGCCTAACCCTTGGAGTATCCTAAAACCAACTAAGGAATAAATATCCCAACTAATCCCGCACAGTAATGATGCAATGGTAAACACCACATAACCTCCTATATAAATCTTCTTTCTGCCTACTAAATCTGCCACCCTACCCATAATTAATAAGGTTGATGTAGTGGCAATGGTATAGGCTAAAACTATCCATTGAACAGCATCGCCGGCATTTAGCTCTATTCTTAAGGTAGGTAAAGCAATATTTACTATACTACCATCTAGGGTTGCCATTATGGTCCCAAAGGCCATAACACCCAAAACAGCCCATTTATTGGGCTTTTCCTTTAAGGTAGTATTCATTTATTCACGTGTTTGAATAGCATTTGTGCCATTCTAAGTTTCGAGCCACAAAGGTAATAAACCCATCGGCCTTTGTTGCAGAATATGTAAATGCCAAAATTTTTATGTTAATTTTAAATCTTGTTACTTAATTGGGGCATTATTACCCTTGCAACTGTTTACTTATGAGTGCCATTATTAAAGATGCTAAGCGCATAACCACCCATACTATCCAAGAAATGAAGCAGGCTGGTGTGCCTATTTCTATGCTTACGAGTTACGATTATTCTATGGCGCGCATTTTAGATGCCGCAGGAATAGATGTAATTCTGGTTGGCGATAGCGCTAGCAACGTAATGGCGGGACATGAAACCACTTTGCCAATTACGCTAGACCAAATGATTTACCATGCCTCTAGCGTAGTTAGGGCGGCAAAGCGATGCTTGGTGGTGGTTGATATGCCTTTTGGTAGTTACCAAGGTAATTCATCAGAAGCATTGCGTTCTGCTATCCGTATCATGAAAGAAAGTGGTGCCCATGCGGTAAAACTAGAAGGCGGTGCAGAAATCAGGGAGTCTATTACCCGTATACTTTCTGCAGGTGTACCTGTAATGGGACACTTAGGACTTACCCCACAGTCTATTTATAAGTTTGGAACCTATACAGTTAGAGCTAAAGAAGAAGCAGAAGCGGCACAATTACTTTCAGACGCTAAGCTTCTAGAGCAATTAGGTTGTTTTGCCCTAGTGCTAGAAAAAATTCCAAGTAAGCTTGCCCAGCAGGTAGCGAAAGAAATTAGTATTCCAGTAATAGGCATTGGCGCAGGTCCACACGTAGATGGACAAGTTTTGGTGATGCACGATATGCTTGGCATAACCAACGAGTTCAAACCAAGGTTCTTAAGAAAATATGCCGACTTGTACACCGTAATTTCAGAGGCTGCTACCCAGTATATTTCAGATGTAAAAACTAAAGAGTTCCCAAGTGAAAAGGAAGCCTATTAATTCTTACCTGAAGGTTCTTCAGTTTTTTGTTTGGTGCACCATTGTAGTTAGCCTTGTTGCTTGCAGCAAAGGGACTGCACCTGTGGTTCGCAAAAGCGCAGTAATAGGTATAAGCAATCAAATAAAGGACGATACCGCAATAGTAAACCAAATAGCACCATACAAAGCAAAACTTCAGGCAGAAATAAGCAAAGTAATTGGCGAATCGGAATCAGATATGCCCAAGCAGAAAACTGGTGAATACGCTTTAGGTAATTGGATGGCCGATGTGTACTTAGAAGAAGCAAAAGCTAAATTTCCTAAAGCTCAAATAGGTCTTGTAACTAGTGGTGGCATTAGAGCTGGCATTCAGAAAGGACCCTTTACCATAGGGAACGCTTTTGAAATAATGCCATTTGAAAACGAATTAGTGGTTTTAACCATAAAAGGCAGTGTACTTTCTGAAATAATAGCGGAACACTTCCAAAGTAAAAAATTGAACTTTAGCGGGATTTCAGTGTCTTTGAATAGTGCAAATTCTACCATTATACTCAACGGAAATCCTACCCATCCAGATAGTCTATACTACTTAGCAACCTCCGATTATCTTGCCAATGGAGGTGATAACCTGAATATACTCAAAAAAAGGACAGCTATCTTCAATACCAAAACCAAGGTTAGAACAGCTATAATTGAGCATATCGAAAAATTATCTAATACCAAGAAAAAAATAATTGCTCCAACAATAAACCGTGTTAAATTTCTTTAATATATTGCAAAAGTATTTTTAACACATATACCACATAACCCCCATTTTATGAAAAAACTACTCATAATTGGATTGTTGTTCTTAGCTACCATTTCTGCTAATGCACAAGACACTATTTTCAGAGGAAACAACCCTGATTATCTAAACACAACAATAAAAAAAGAAAAATTTCCAGCTGCAAAGTGGGCTATCATTATGGACCCGCTTGCTACCTTAGGTTCTGGAATTGCTTTAGGTGCTGATTTTTTTGTTGACCGGATACAAATTAGAGCGCTGGGTGGGATTTATACAGGTTCTAATCCTTGGTTTTATAGAGAGGAAAATTTTGGATATCAAGGTTATACCTTAGAAAATTATTTTGGCTACCGATTTGAACTTCAACTTAGAAAAGACTTGACAGAGGACAAAGCTGACAATTCCAGATTTGCAGCAGGTATATTTGCCAACATAAGAGGTATCTCAATAAAAGGTTCAGAAGACTATATTAACTATAATTTTGTTCCTGGCAGACCAGTTTTAAACCCAGCTAATTTAAATGGAAGTGTTATAACGTTTGGTCCTATATTCGCTTTTTCTGAGCATAGAAAACTATGGTACTTAGATATGCATATTGGTCCTGGTATGATTGTAAATGCAGGTGGAAAGAATAATGATGTTGTTGGAATTGAACTGGTAAATCCATATAATCCAGGCGTAATGTTAAAATTTGGGCTTGTTATTGGCCTGAATATGAAATAGTAACATGAAGCGTAGCGAATTCTTATTTCAAACAAGTTTAGTGGCAGGTGCTACCTTAATTGGTGCACCTGTTTTTGCCAATACCCAAAAGGTAAAGCGTCTTACTGTTTTACATACCAACGATACCCATAGCCAGATTGAGCCCTTACCAAACGATGGCAGAGCCTATGCGGGTATGGGCGGAATGGCAAGACGTGCTACACTTATCAAAGAAATAAGAGCCCAAGAAGAAAACGTTCTACTTCTAGATGCTGGCGATATGTTCCAAGGCACACCGTACTTCAATTATTTTGGGGGTGAACCAGAATTCAAGTTAATGAGCGCTATGGGGTATGATGCCGCCACCCTCGGCAACCACGATTTCGATAATGGTATTGCAGGCTTAGATAGAATGTTGCCCAATGCCAAGTTTTTTATCCTCAATGCCAATTACGATTTTTCCAGAAACGCACTCAAAGGAAAGTTAAAGGCAAATCAAGTCTTTGAAAAAGGTGGTATTAAAATTGGCGTTTTTGGTTTAGGGATAAAACTCGCTGGCTTGGTACCTGATAGTCTTTTTCAGGGTACAAAGTACAATGACCCTATTTCCGTAGCTAAGGAACAAGTGGACGACCTTAAAAAGCAAGGTACTCAACTTATTATTTGTCTGAGTCACTTGGGATACGAAGCGGCCAACGATGCCCCTTCAGATCTTATTCTAGCAACCCAAGTAAGTGGCATAGATCTTATTATTGGCGGACACACCCATACTTTTTTAACCGAGCCAAAGGCCATATTGCACCCGGAAACTGGGCATCAAACCCTTATCAATCAGGTAGGTTGGGCAGGGATTAACTTAGGTAGGATAGATTTTACTTTCAATGGCAAAGAAAAATCAAATACCTATAAATCAGATACTTATCTAGTTAAATAATTTTTTCAGGAAAAAGTTATCCACAATAAAATTAGTGCTAACTTTGTAGCCCTGCCATAAAAAATGACAGGACGCGTTTTACTGATTTTGAAGGCTTGAATCATATTTATAGCCAGCAGATTTAGCACTACGCAAAACCACGCTATTGGATATACTACTTATTGAGGAGCCCTATGCCGGACGCCCCGTACACGAAAAAAACCGCTGAGTTAACAGGTAATTCGCCTCAAGAAATTTGGGAGCGTTGTCTGCATACCATACGTAATAGTGTGGCACCTCAAGCATTTAGTACTTGGTTTGAACCTATTGTACCTGTTCATTTCAACAATGGTTGCCTAACTATTCAGGTACCTAGCCAATATTTTTACGAAGTATTAGAAGAACATTACCTATCAGTTTTACGAGAGGTTATTGATAAGGAAATAGGTCCAACTGGCAAGTTGAACTACTCCGTAGTGGTTGATACAGGAGGTGTGAATAACAAAAATCCACTTACCCTAAAATTACCTACCAGCAGAAACGATACCTTATTTAAGCAATCAAGCAAAACGCAGCAAATACAGCCTAAATCTCCTTCAGTAAATAACTTTAGTCCATTCAATGCCGAACAGGCCGATTGGCAAACTATAGAAGATAGCCAGCTTGTGGCTACCTATAATTTTGAAAACTACCTAGAAGGCGATTGTAACCGACTTGCTCGTAGTGCAGGAATGGCGGTGGCCTCTAAGCCTGGAACTACTGCCTTTAATCCATTGATGATATATGGTGGTGTAGGTTTAGGCAAAACCCATTTGGTACAGGCCATAGGTAATAAAATTAAGCAGTTGGATTCTAACAAGTTTGTACTTTATGTAAGTACAGATAGGTTTGTAAATCAATTTATTGATGCCCTAAGGGTGCAGAAAATTCAGGAATTTACCCAGTTTTATATGCAGGTAGATGTCCTCATACTGGACGATATCCAAAGCCTTGCAGGTAAGGAACGTACCCAAGATATCTTCTTCAATATCTTCAACCATTTGCACCAAAAGGGTAAGCAAATTATCATTACCTCTGATAGAGCACCTAAAGATCTTGCAGGACTTACCGATAGACTAATCAACCGCTTCCGTTGGGGATTAATGGCGGAACTTGACCGTCCCGATTTTGAAACTCGGGTTGCTATTATCCAAATGAAAATGGAAAGCGAAGGTATTTATATGCCTTACGAGGTAATTACTTACTTAGCTGAATCGGTTGAAAATAGCATTAGAGAATTAGAAGGCATATTAGTATCACTGGTGTTTGAAGCATCGGTTAATAATACTGAGTTTAATGTGGAGCTTGCTCGCAAAACCATAAGCCGTGTAATTGATAACTTTGAAGAACAAATAGATATTGATTTTATTCAAAAGGCAGTATCTGAATACTTTCAAATTCCTATTGAGCAGCTAAAAGCTAAAACCCGTAAAAAGGAAATTGTAACTGCCAGGCAGGTAGCTATGTACTTTGCTAAAACTTGCACCAATTTTTCTTTAAAAGCAATTGGTCAGCACTTTGGAGGTAGAGATCATACCACGGTAATGCATGCCATTGATGCGGTTAACGAACACGTGGAAAGCGATATGCAATTCAAAAATATCATTACTGAATTACAGAAGAAGTTTAAAGTAAAATAATCTAATCACTACTCCCTACCTGATGGCAACCAACAAGGCATTAAGAGCACAACTTTTAAAACGAATGGACGAAGATGTAGCCCTTCGTGAAGCCTTGGCCGATTCAGATATTGATGCGGAAACCTACCAGCAAAAGATTGAGGAGCTTTGTGCTGAAAATGCAGTTTGGTTAGAGAAAATCATAAGTCAGTCGGGCTGGCCTGGACTTTCTCAGGTAGATTATGAAGGTGCAGAAGCAGCTTGGTACATCGCTCAGAATGCGATAAGTATGCCGCAGTTTATGCGAGGTGCTTTGCAACTGATGCACCAAGAACTAGAAAACGATAATGTTCCTCATTGGCAGTACGCTTACTTAGCCGATGCTATTAAATTTTTTGAAGGCAAGCCACAACGATATGGCACTCAGTTCGATTGGAACAGAGAAGGGGCAATGGTACCTTGGGAACTTGCCGAACCTGAAAAAGTAAATGAATACCGCCAGCAAGCAGGACTCAATACCATTGAAGAACGCAGTCGCGAAATACTTTTAGACCTGATTAACTCAGGCGAAGAACCCCCTGAAAACTTTGATAAGCGCAAAAAGCAGTTCCAGAAATGGCAAAAGGCTGTGGGCTGGGTGAAGTAGGGTTAGGGAAATGAAATACCAATAATATCGCCATTTAGGTTAAATTTTTTATTGCATTTTTTATATAATTAATATAACTATTCAAAGAAGATTATTGGAATATTATTTTGTTATAACGCTAGAAAACCACGTTTTTACTAGTTGTAAAGCGGTTTTGCATTGTATTTAAAGTAGATTTTAGTTTTTTACGTAAGACTTTTGCTTAAAATTTAATTTGCAAATTAAGTTTTATGCTTATATTTTTGAGACACACAAAAACTATAACTTAAATTTTATGGCGATGAACAAACTTTCAGTCCTTTTGCTATCACTATTTGTACCAATTCTCGCATTTAGTCAAGGTGCGGTACCAACCCTTGGAAACTATGGTATTTTTGGAAATCAAACCAGTGCCCGTGTTTCAATTTTTCAAAACTCTACCGCACAAAACGGACCAAATATTGAATTAGGAGGTAATTTTGAGGGCAATGGAGCTATCTATTTCAGGGCATTTCCATTTTCAACAATGTCTAGCACTAATGTTTCTCATGCCTTTCAAATTATAAACACATCATCTGGTTCGAATAATCCCTACCAAGTTGGACTTATTTCAACGAATGGAAAAGTTTGGTTTGGACCACAATCAACTAATATTCCTAGTAATTTTGGAAGCAGTGGTTATAGTAATCTAACTTTAAAATCCTCTCCTAATGAAGGTTCAGTAATTACCTTAGATGGATTTAATAATGCAAGTGGAAGGAATAGAATTACCTTTTTAGGAAACGACCTTAATATCTTCGAATCGGACGATATTTTTAGAGGCTTTGGAAATGAGGAAACAACTCCGAAAATTTTCAGTTTTTATTCTAAATTTCAACAAATTAGAACTAGAAATACTGAATTAAGGGTTCACGGAAAATCAGGTTGGGCAGATTTAGGTAGATACATATCAATGAGTTATATTGGAGTACAATCAGGAACAGAAGGTGTGGGATATGGGCTATTAGCTACAGACCACGGTCCTCTTATATTAAGTCCTGGGCAAGGTACAGGAACAATTAATAATGTAGGCATTCAAACAAATGAACCATTAGCAACTTTACACATTAAAGGAAATACACTTATAGGAGAGAAGGCTCCAACTGGTGATTATGCATTTGGAAATACAACCTATACGCTTGCAGTAGAAGGTATAGGCGTTTTCCAAGCTGTAGCAGTAACCGATGTAAATGAATGGGCCGATTTTGTTTTCAAACCAGAATACAAACTACTTGATTTAAAGAAAGTGGAAGCCTTTATTGCTCAAAACGGACATTTACCAGATGTGCCTTCTGAAAAGGAAGTACGTGCCAATGGATATAATGTAAATGAAATGGATGCAAAGTTGCTTCAAAAAGTAGAAGAGCTTACCTTGTATATCATTGATCTACAGAAACAAGTAGATGCATTAAAACAAGCTAAGTAATATGAGGTACATACTCCTACTTTTAATAACCATACCATTTTTCTTTACAGCATGTAGAGAAGATGAAGGTCCTAGTGATTGTGAAACCTTTAAAAATACCAAAGGTGAAATTCAGTTATGGCAGCCCGCAGGACAAAAGGAAACTATCTTAGTTCAGGCAGAAGGCAACAATGTGATTGCTGGTACAGTTGTTTTTAAGTTGAATAAGCAATATGATGAAGTAAAATGGCTTATTAATAATGATTCAAATTATAATTACACAACCAAAGAAGTTTCTTTAAGATTTAGTAATCCATTGCGAACTTATACAGTTACAGCTATAGGAACAAAGTATTTTAGTTCCAAGCAATGTGGTAGTATTAAGCTTATAGATACGCTAAATACTAGTTTTAGGACTCATAGAGTCGTTAGTGCAACTGGTTTGCTAGGAAAGAAATTTGAAATTGAAAGCACTCAATATCCAGGTGAAAAATGGACATTTCACTTTGAAAATGTTAACGGTCCGATTAATGATTTTATTGATTTTTTTAGTAATGGGAGCGATTATCCTGCAATAAAATTTCCAGATAGAAGCGATGTAGGTATAGATCCTCCGTATCTCATTGCGGTTAATTTTCCTAGATTCCGAAATGATAGTTTTATGATCAAGACCATTTATACTGATAACTATACTTACGTGGAGGGTTTTATAACCATCTGGGATTCAACACAAAGGACAAGCGATTATAAGTATGGCATATCGGCAGATTTATTCTTGTATAGGAATATTGAGAATAATGAAGTTTCAGGAAGATATTCCTACTTTGTTAAAGACTCAGTTACAGGTTTTAATACAAAAAAAATGGCTTCTTTCAAAGGCATAGCAAAATGAAAAGAATATATTCGATAATACTTGTAGTGTTTACTACTTTCAATTTAATTGCGCAAAGCTCTTTCGAAGGTGCATGTGGATTAAATTCAACCAATCCTTGCATAGAGTTTACGCCTTTAAGCATAGATGATAATGCATGCTTCGATTGGACTCGAGGTTCATACCGTGTGAGTCTTAAAAAAACTGGTGGAACAGCTTGCCTTGACGAAGAGGTAAGTCACAAAGTAATAAGGTCGCCCTTTTATCCAAAAGAATGTGGAAATATTAGTGACGATGCGATTAGTGGGCAAGTAAATACAAGTCAACTTTGGCTAGTGCCTGCTAATCAGGTTACTGGGAATTCAGAGCTAAAACATATGGATAAAGATATGTTTCCATCACAGGGGTGGGTCTTATTATTTTCTAAATTAGGAAAATGGAAATATGTTTTAAATAGCGAGGGTAAACTTGTTAAAGATGATATTTCATCTGAAGCTTATCCATCATTTGTACTATATAATAAATACACAGGGATTATTAGATTTTTATTATATGATCACTGTAAGCCAACTAATTTCAGTGGCGTAGAATTAAGTTTGATACTAAGTCATAATTTTAGTAATACTGCAACTAGAATTTTTGACGATATTGCGCCTTTTTCTAATGCTCTAAACAGTGAGCAAAAGTCCGAGACAAAGGCAATAAATGTAACAAACGTTGTTGTTGATGAAGGTATATGGTACCTAGCAGATTTTATTACTTCATATGATCCATGCCTTGAAGGTAAAACGTCCGGTCTATTTCTAAATTTTAATATGCGTCGTATTCAAGCTTTTAATGTTGATTTAAAAGTTAATGGGTCAATTGTGTCTACTCAGAATTCGAATTCACTTGTTAAGAGTCCTTTATCTGCTTCTTTACTCAGTAATTTCGATTATAATGGAATTGGAAAGGCAACCGTTTCCGCTTATAAGGAATTTAATGGATATAAATCAATGATCCAAAAATATACAGAAAAGTTTAGTGATAAAACCAAACTTAACTTGAATGCTTCAACAGATAAGATTATTTCGAATCAATTAAAATTAAATCCAACAGGCATATCAAGCGATGAAAAGTTAGAAATAGGTACCAAAAATAATGCTGGTAATAAATTAACTACTTCTAACACACAAACTTTTCTTTTAGGAATCACTAACACCCTACCATATTTAGGAACGGTTTACGGCTTGTTTAAGCATTTTACTTCGGGAACACAAAGCTTAAAATCTTCTCCTACTGTTTCAACTGTAAATTTGAATATTTCAGGTACTGTAACACTTGAAGATGAAATGAATTTCGCGGATTCAAAATCTATAACGTTGCCTGGAACAAATAGAATTACAGGCAGTGGTGCAGGTGCGTACAAACACACTCTTGGTTTGTTTAAGTTATTAAATAAACCCAAATTATCTTATTATCAATATAATCGAGTTAATATTGATGGTAGTTTTGTGAATTTTATAGAGAAATACGATCCAAGATGGATTGTAAGGATTGAAGATGGAAATACTATTTATGCTGATGCATTAACCACACTCGGTGAGCCCTTGGATCATTATAATGGCTATTCCTTGAGGCAATTTTATTTGAATGAACCCCTGAAAATTATGGTTAATGAATCAGTTGATGAAATCTCAGATGCAAACATTGAAGTTTTATCTGCAGAAGCTGCGTTTGTTCTTGAGTATGATAAAAAATATCTAAATGATTTAGATAAAAGGGATTTTCTTTTACCGAAAGGTTATTTTCCAATATTACCCAATGATACAAGAAGGAATAAAAAGTTTTCTGATATTTGTAATGAGTATGGTTGGTATGTTGAAAGCGCAACACAAAATATAGAAGAAAGAAATTCTTTTTCAGAATTTGAAAATATAAGAATTAGGACTAAATACCTGCCTTTAAATGTATTTCAAAAGCAATCTTTCTATCTTTCTTGGCCAACTAAAGTTGAAACGGATTTCTTCACAGGTAATGTACCTGAGGCTGAAGTAAAATTAGTGATAACTTATCGTCCAAAAGATCCCGAATATTCAGGTCCTAATCTTTTGTTTATAAGATCTTTTAAAATTAATTTAGAAAATGCTGAAAGAAACCAAGAATTTACTGGTGAATTTGGTTTTAAATTAACTGATCAAATTGTTGATAGATTTGTATCAACATCTGCGTGGTTTTATCCTAGTGAAAACTTATTTAAGAATACGGAGATAGAAAAAATAACTTTTAATCCTTTCCATCCGAACAACACAGGAACTTACAATAAAGAGCCTAATTTCAATCTTGAATTGTTAAACAGCAACCCTTATCAAGTCTATACCGATGAAAGAACTCTTGATATTTTTGATCCTGAATTGTCATTAAATGAAAATGGACCTTACAACAATCTATCTAATAGGTTATTGTTTTTTAATAGTTCATCAACTATAATATCGCCATTTTGGAAGAATTGGAGTAATGTTATTGTAGCTTCAACCGGAGAATTCTTAGCTATCAGGCATCCACGAGTATCAATACCTGATGGAGATTTCAGTATACCAAGTAATTTTAATCAATGTAGTTTTAGTAATTCTAAAACAATAATTATTGATAACGCATTTAATCAAACTCCGATTAATTTTTCTAAATGTGAATTTGTTGCATCTGAAAAAGTTCTTTTAAGTGGAAGAATTAAATTAGAAGCAGGTTCTGTTGTAGGAACTTCAACAAATCCTATATTTAAGTCCACTCCTCAATATTATTTAAATGATAATATTGCTAATCGTGATGAAATTGCCGACGTATGCGAATCTCAAGAGTACAAGGACGCTGTACGTGTTTTATCGGTTAAACCAACTGGTCCTTTCTTTGATAGTGATTCTAGCAATTTTAAGAATCGCATTCAGCTGATAAATTACAAAGTATTCCCTAACCCAGCTAACAACACTGTAACTGTACAAGCGCCTAAGAGTGAAACGGTCATTAGTGAAATAGTGCTTAAAAACTTGTTAGGTATGGAAGTACAAAGGTTTGTAATCAAAAATCCTTCATCTGATGTAACCATAGATGTGAGTACAATACCTGTTGGGCTTTACATTCTAAATGTAAACAACTTTAGCACTAGGCTTGGTATTCAACGCTAACAACCACTTACAATCACCCACAAAAAAAGGAACCCCGCAAGGTTCCTTTTTTTTGTGGTTTCGTTATCATCCCCCCCTACCAACTAGGCGTGGCTTTCTCTAAAAACGAGGCTATTCCTTTTTGGCAATCGGCACTGGCGCGAGCGGTAGCATTGGCGGTAGCAGCAGCTTGTAGGGCTTCGCTTAGTTCAAGGTGTTCAGTGGCAATCAATAATGCCTTTGTTGAGGCAATAGAAGCACCGCTATTTTGGGCTACCAGCTTTTCTGCAAAGGTGGTAACGGTTTCATTCAATTGCTCGGAAGGGACTATCTGGTACACCATATCGTATGCCTTTGCTTCCTCGGGACTTAATATAGCAGCATTTAGTAATAGGTGCTTTGCCTTTGTTTCTCCTATTTTACGGGTTAAGTAAACACTTACTAACGCTGGGATAAATCCAATACGGGCTTCTGTATAACCGAACAATGCCTTTTCACTGGCAAAAGTAAAGTCGGTAAGGGTGGCAAGTCCGCAGCCACCTGCAAGGGCAGGACCATCAACTGCTGCTATAGTAAGTTTAGGACAGCTATGTATTAACTGAAACAAATTCAGCAAATGCTGACTATCGGCTAAGTTTTGCTCAAAGGTATTAGATTGCATTTGCTGCAAACTCTCCAAATCGGCCCCTGAACAAAAGGCTTTTCCAGCGCCCATAAAAACGATGGCACGTACACCGTCGTCAGAAATGGCCTGATTCAGGTTTACCATAATATGGGAAACCATATCAAAACTTAGAGCGTTGCGCTTCTCAGGTCGGTTAAACGTGATATAGGCAACGCGGTTTTTTACTTCGTAATTAATCATTGTGTGTTGTGAGTTAGGTACTACTTAGCTTGGGTAAGCTCTTGGAAAATAGATTCAAGCGAATTTTCTTTCTGTGCTAAAGATAGCAGATTTAATTTCTCCGCCGATACTATTTCTAATATTGGTGCTCTTAAATCGGCCGTTGGGCTAGCCTTAATCTCGTAGGTATAATTGCCTATATTTTTGAAATAAACCAGACCTTTTAATCCCTTAAATAGCTGTTCGTTAATGGCTTCCGCAAAACTAATGGTGAGCAGTTGCCCTTCTTTGTTTTCCTTTTTAAGTTCAGATAGCGTACCATCGGCCACAATCTTACCGCGGTTAATAATAATTACTCGGTCACATATTGCTTGCACTTCCTGCATAATATGGCTGCTGAACACTACGGTTTTTTCCTTACCTATGTTCTTGATTACCTGCCTAATTTCTACAATTTGGTTAGGATCTAGCCCTGTGGTAGGTTCATCTAAAATCAATACCTGGGGGTCGTGCAGCAAGGCGCTAGCCAAACCTACACGCTGGCGGTAACCTTTAGAAAGGGCACCAATTTTCTTATTTTGCTCAATCTGAAGTCCTACCCTATCTACTGCATCAATAACAGCCGATTTTAGTTTAGCTCCTTTTATATCGTACAAACTGCCAACAAATTGCAGGTATTCGTGCACATACATATCTAGGTACAAGGGATTATGCTCTGGTAGGTAACCTACTAATTTGCGTACCTCCATCGATTGTTCCTCTACATCGTAATCGCCAACCTTAATAGTGCCCGCTGTGGGAGGAATAAAGCAAGTAGCCATTTTCATCGTAGTGCTTTTACCAGCGCCATTAGGTCCTAAAAAACCAGCAATTTCGCCCTTTCCCACACTAAAAGAGATATTATCTACTGCGTGTTGGGTTCCGTATATCTTGGTAAGATCTTTAATATCTAACATAATAGCCTTAGACTTTAGCGGTAGCGTTTATAAGGGCCTGACTGGTTATTTGGCTGC
>JAIYDB010000071.1 GCA_027487695.1 Cytophagaceae bacterium
TGCCAACTAATTTCCACGTCAAATGGGGTAACTTCTTCTGGTTGTACGTTAAATACATTCAAGTATCCATCTCCATCTAAGATATTGGCGTATAGCATACCGTTTTCAATCACAAACAGACTGTAACGTCCTGGTTTTAAAGCTGCTTTAAAGCATCCATTCTTATCTGATTGTACCACAGCAACAGGTGCTTTGGATTTGGAACCTTTGTAAAACATAGGTCCGTTTTCACTTTCGCCAGCGATAAGTTCTTTATCTGTCATCAATGGATAAATGACAACCGTTCTAACCACAGCTTGCTTTTTGTTACTATTATCTCTGCCGGGACCAGGCATAAAGTTTCCTTTTAATTCAAAAACCTTGCCTGCTATGCCTGTTTTAAGTTTGAGGCTGCACGTATTTTTCTTGGCTTGCTTTACCAGTTTAGCTGGTGGCACATTCTTTAAAGTTTGGCATTGCCCTAAAAGTACTGTGGTACAAACCACCAATACTGAAAAAAACAATCTGGTTACTAGCATATTAAAGCGAATTTAAAATTTACGTGTATAACTTAAACTTGGCACTATGGGCAATAAGCTTACCTGTTTGGCCTGGAATCCTGTAACATTACCAGTGCCATTGGGACCACTATAAAGCGTTTCAAAGTAAAGAAAATATGGATTTCTGCGACTATAAACATTGTACAAACTTAAATTAAGTTCACCACTGCCTTTTTTAGGATTCAATTTATAGGTTACAGAAACATCGGCACGGTGGTAGGGTGCCATTTTATAACTATTCCTTCGGCTAATTTCAGGGACTACGAAATACCCTGGCGGATTTCTGACTGTACCTGTAAAATCTTGAAATACAAACCTGCCTTCTGGTAACGATACGCTATTGCCAGTACCATAAACAAAGGTGCCGCTTAGGCTCCAGCGTTCATTGATTTTGTGGATTATCACAACCGAAATATCGTGCCTTCTATCGTAGCGAGGGTGGAACTTTTGCCCAAAGTTGATATCTGGAAACTGCCTCCAAGTCCACGATAAGGTATAGCCTATCCAGCCACGGGTACGTCCTTTCGTCTTCTCTAAATAGAATTCAGAACCATAAGCCCAGCCCCTGCCAAATACAAAGGTGGTATCTAATGAGTTATCAGAAAAAAGGTTAGTCCCATCTTTAAAATCTACCTGACGGCTTTGGTTTTTATAGTAGTATTCGTTGCTGAAAAGCCAGTTGTTATCGGCAAATTCCCATTGGAAACCTGCAGATAATTGGTCGGAAATTTGAGGCTTAATTGCTGCTCCTGAAGGGTACCATAAATCGGTTGGCAAGCTAGCGCCACTGCTATTTACCAAGTGCAAATACTGATACATTCTGGCATAACTTAACTTTAAGGCAATATTTTCCTTTGGATTATACCTTGCAGAAAGCCGTGGTTCTAGTCCCCCGTACCAGTTATTTCCTCTTACATAACGACTATATCTGACACCTGAATTGATACCTAGTTTGGAATTCACATTCCAATCTGATTGCACAAAACCGGCAATAGTACCACTGGTTAGCACCTTACCTGAACTAAAGTTTTGGTCGGCTTGGCTTTCGTTGGAGTTACCCCTACCTATGTTAAACTGGTTTATGGTATTAGAAATGCCATAGTTCAAGGTGATATCGTTTTTCAGATCTCTAATCCAGTCAATCTTTAGGGTATAGTCTTGCACATCAGAACCTACCCTCACCTTAAAAACATCGTAAGTGTAGTTTATACCATAACTGTAACCACTCCCTAATAGCGATACATTCATGCTTTTACCTTCCCCTTGGTAACGGTTGTATCGGGCAGTTACAGCATAATTCCCCCATCGGGTGCGGACAGAAAAGCCAGGCTTTTTTAACTCAAAAATATCGTTGCCGTAGTAGAAGCTAAAGTTCATTCGCTCATACTGACTTAGACTGATATTAGCTGAACCGTTTATATCATAAAAATAGTAGTCTGGTATAGGTTCGTATTTAGGATCGTTATCGTGCATACGGTTATTAATCCTCGTAAACACATCGAAATAGGTTCGCCTTGCCGTAATCAAATAACTCCCCAAATACCGTTTTATGGGTCCTTCTAAAGCTAGTTTAGTACTTATAGTACCAATACTCATACTTGGTTGAAAGCGTTCCTTATTCCCTTCCCTACTCTTAATATCAATAACTGAAGAAAGTCTGCCGCCATATCGTGCTGGGAAACCTGCCTTATACATGGTAGCATCTTTAATAGCATCTGAATTGAAAACAGAAAAAAATCCAAACAAGTGCGATGGATTATAGATAACTGCCTCATCAAGCATAATCAGGTTTTGGTCTGGTCCGCCACCCCTTATGTACATACCCGTACTCGCATCGCCTCCATTACTGGCGCCGGGCTTGTATTGGAGCATTCTTAGGATATCAGGTTCACCAAAAAGGTTGGGCAGCTCCTTGGCTTGTTCGGCAGTCATATAGGAAACACTGCCTTGGTTACTTCGTACACCTCCGGGTGCTTTATGGATTATTTCAACCGCCTTTAACAGTCGTTGTTCCAAAAATACTTTAAAGGGACGTGCTTCATTCGGAGCCACTGAAAGTGTTAGCGGCTGGTATCCCGTTGCGGAAATGGTAAGCACAACAGAAGAGTCTGGATGCACATTAGGCAGATACATTTTAAAGTATCCAAACTCATCGGCATTGGTACCCTTAGCAAACTTCTTGCAAAACAGTACTGCAAACGGAATGCTTTCAGTACCTCCTTTTTCTATGACCCTGCCTTCAATAATCCTTTCCTGATTTTGAGCATATCCACTCAGGCCAAAAACAAATATTAGCAAGAAAAGGAGTAGGCGTTGTTTCATTTAAAAGGTGTACCAGAAGGCAAAAATTTGCCTAAAGACTAACGCATAAGCTTTACTATTATTCCAGACAACTTATGGAACGGTAAGGTTGAATTACTGACCTTTTAATTTCGATAATTTAACGCGAGCAGCTTCAACCGTAGCAGGGTTTGGACTTTTGTCAATTATCTTTTCAAGAGTATAAGTAGCTTGGTAATCTTCCTTTAAAGCGATGTAGTTATCAGCAATAAGTAAGAAGCTCTTATCGTACCAAAGAGAATAAGCCGCGAAAATCTTGTTTAATTCAAAGCACTTTTCTAACGATTCTCTGTACTTAGCTTGCTTATGTAAAATCTCAGCAAGGAGGTATTGTGCCTCAGCACCATTAACATCCTTTGCACCATTAAGGGTAGTTACAAACTGATCAATAGCGGCTTCAAAGTTTCCTTGTGCCATTTCCAATTTGCCTTTGTATAGGGCTGCCTTATTTTCAATATCGGCAGGGATACCCTCACGTTCCAAAATCATATTGGCATAATAACTTGAGCTATCATACTGTTGCTGCAAGTAGAAAGCATCCATCAATCCAGCCAAGGCTATAAACTGCTCCTTCTTGTTCTTTGCTACTCCAAGAAATTGCTTGTAGTAGAGAAGTGCATCGGCAGGTTTGTTTTCAGCAATAGAAAGCTCCGCTACTCTGGATAGCGACCTATTGAAGAAACTTCCTTTTCCTTCTTGCACTAACAGCTTATGGCTTTCTAAAGAGGCAGCCTTTTCTCCAGCACGGTACTGACATTCAGCTAAATAGAAACGAGCCTCATTAGTAAAACTGCTTGTTGGGTAGCTGGTTAAAAATGCATCTAGCCCAGTTTTAGCTTTATCATATTTCTGACTGAAGTAAAGGCTTTTCGCAGTTTCAAATTCTATCTTTTCAGTGCTATTGCCCTCAGGATTAGCGGTTTTGAACTTAGCGAGGTATTCATTAAACTCTTCTACACTGCCTGTTGCTGTTAATGCCTCTTGCAAACCTAACAATGCAGTTTTAGAGGCAGGATATGCGGCATAATCGTTTAATACCTTTTTGTAATCGGCAATGGCCTTTTCAGGTTCTTTCAAGTTGTTATAAGCATTGGCACGACGCAAATAGCTGTAAGCCATTACTTGAGGTTTAACATTTGAGTTAATTAGCTCCGTGAACAACTTGGCAGATTGTGCATATTCCCCTTCTTCAAAATCTTGGTTAGCAAGCTGATACAAGGCATCGTCACGATAAATGCTTTTTGGGTAATTCTTGATTAACTCCGAAAAAGCAATCTTTGCCTGTCCTTTATTCTGGTTAAAGGCATATACTACCCCACGCATAAAGGTGGCATAATCGGCATCGGTACTACCTTGAATAATAGCCTTTTGGTATGTAGCTAATGCAGCATCAAATGCCTTGGTAGCATATTGACAATCGGCCATTCTAACCAATGCATCTAGGTAATACATACGGTTTTCAGCACGCTCTAATTTCTTGGCATATTCCTGATAGTGACCTATAGCTTTGTCGTATTGCTTCAAGTTGAAATACGCATAGGCAATACCATATCTCCCTTTTATGTAGTAATCGGTTTCCATGGCATTATTCACCTTGAAAAGCGCACTATATGCTTTCACTGCTTCATTGTAGTTTTTATCAATGTTATAGCTTTCGCCTAGCCAATACCAAGCTGCAGTGGTTACATCTTCAGCCGCAGGGAATTGCAAAGCCTTGTCGTACCATTCAATGGCCGACTTTATTTCGCCATCATTATAGTGCTTGCTCGCCTTCAAAAAAGCTAAACGTTGGAATGCCTTTTCTACCCTTGGCGAACGGGTTTCTAATTGCTTGATAAAGTCTAGGGCAATTTCAAAGTTGTTGGTGTTGAGGTAAGCCTCGCCAATTAAATCAACAGCCTCTGCACTGTTTTTACTTTGAGGGAAGTTAGTTCTGAACTTCTGTAAAATCGTTATGGCTTCATCATACTTACCTAAGTCGTACAATACCTTGCCATAATTAAAGGCCGAAAGCTCCTGTAAGTAACTTAAAGCTTGCATATTACTCGCCTGCTCAAAGGCTGATGAAGCAAAAGTTTTATTGCCCATTTCTAAGTAGGCAACCCCTAAATAATAGGCAGCAAATTGCACTAGGCTATCACGCTTCTGAACTGTATCGGCCTTCACTAGGGTGAGTTGCTTTAATTGTTCAGTGGCACGTTCTGCTTCCTTATTTTTTAGGAACGAATAGCCAGCACGGTAACGTAATGGGGCAGGTATTTGGTTATTTTTAGCTAGATAACTGGCAAACTTTGGGGCAGCTTTGGCAAATTCACCTTGGGCGTAGTACGATTCTGCCACCAATAAACTGATTTCTTCTGGTGAATTTGGCTTGGCAGTATCGGTCAACACCTTTTCGCCTATCTCAATTACTTTAGCGTATTCTTTCCTTTTGTACAGAATTATAGTCCTTAATAAAGGCACCATTGGCTTAAACTGGGCATCCTTTTCAGCTTTATCTAATCCAGGTAATGCAGCATCAAACTTTCCGCTGCGCACTTTTAAATAGCTGGCATAGTAATTTGCTGCTGCAGTGTATGCGTGTTCTTTATTAATGATTAAACTGAAAGCACTATCGGCCTTATCAAATGCCTTTTGCGAAAGCTGACTGTAGCCAAGCTTAAATAATGCCTCGTACTTTTTATCGTCAGCAATAGCGGCCTTGCCTGCTTTGGTAAGGTAGGTAATTGCCTTATCGTACTTCTTTTGGTTGTAGAAGAATACCCCTGCGGCATAATAGGCTTCATTGGCCTTGTTATGTTCCGGATATTGGGCAATAAAATCTTCAATGGCCTTTTCTCCATCCGGATTAAATAACACCAAGGCAGCATAAGCCTTACCATAATGCGCAGATGCTGTAGGATTATAGCCTGCTAAGTTCGGCTTGGTAACAGCACCATCTAAAAAATCGTAGTAACAACGAGCTGCCGCACTATAATGCCCTGCGCTCTGTAGCTCATTTGCTGTATTCAAAAATCGGATAGGGTCGGTTTCTGAGGGTGTTCTTTGTGCCAATACCTCTTGGGTAAATGCAATCTGTACCAATAATAAAACCCAAACAGCAACACTAACACTACGCATAAGTTTAAATCTGATTTTTGAAGTAGTAATAATACAGCATAGCTCACAACTTGCCACCATAAAAGGTATAAAATCTGAACCCTAAAACACTGTTGAGCAAATAACGAAAAAAATGCCGGGCAATTACCCGGCATCTTTCTATCCAATATGATTTGCGTTATTACTATACTTTAATGTTGTTATGCCACGAAGGCTTTATATTTTTAGGGCAGGAAAGAGGAAAACTTTTTTCTGAACCTGAATAAATCTTTCTTTGAGCAACGATTTCTTAAAATGAACTTTTAAACTTCCGTTGTTGAAAGCACTTTAAGCACATACTGTGCCAAACCAGTAAAACTAGCAAGGTTAAAATTAAATAAATTTTTAAATTGTTTACATAACGCTGTATAACAGCAACTTAATAAAATGAAAAAGGATAAAAAAGTAGCTCTAATCATATTAGACGGCTGGGGAATAGCGAAGGATAAATCAGTATCCGCTATCGACCAAGCTGTAACTCCAGTGTTCCACGGGCTTAACAAAAATTATGCCAACGCTACTTTAGAAGCAAGCGGTTTAGCGGTAGGTTTGCCTGATGGACAAATGGGTAACTCCGAAGTTGGGCACATGAATCTTGGTGCAGGCCGTGTGGTGTATCAAGATTTAGTAAAATTAAATTTAGCAGCACAGGATGGTTCCATAGGAAATGTACCTGTTTTGCAGGAGGCTTTTGCTTATGCAAAGGCAAACCACAAGAAAGTTCACTTTATTGGTTTGTATTCAGATGGTGGGGTGCATAGCCATTTGACCCATTTGAAAGCGCTGGTAAAAGCTGCAAACGAAGCAGCAGTGCCTAGCATTTATGTGCACGCCTTTACCGATGGTAGAGACTGTGACCCTAAGAGTGGTCTTGGCTTTATAGCTGATTTACTACCTCACCTAGAGGCGAATAACGCACACTTGGCTTCAGTTTGCGGACGATACTATGCCATGGACCGCGATAAGCGTTGGGAACGTGTAAAGCTAGCTTATGACGTATTGGTTAATGGCATAGGTGCGCCTACTACCAACGTATTGGAAGCCATTGAGCAATCTTATACTGAAGGAGTAACCGATGAGTTTATCAAGCCAATTGTTGTAACTAATACAGAAGGCAAGCCTACGGCAACCATTTCAGAAGGCGATGTAGTGCTTTGCTTTAACTTCCGTACCGATAGAGGCAGGGAAATTACCGAGGTGCTTACCCAACAAGCATTCCCTGATTTTGGGATGACCCCGTTAAACTTGCATTACCTAACCCTTACGATGTACGATGAAACCTTCAAAAATGTAGGGGTATTGTACCATAAGGATAATCTAAATAAAACGCTAGGTGAAGTAATTGCAGGTGCTGGTAAAAACCAAATCCGTATTGCTGAAACTGAAAAATACCCTCACGTTACTTTCTTTTTCAGTGGTGGAAGGGAAGAGCCATTTGCCAATGAGAAGCGATTGCTTTGTCCGTCGCCTAAGGTGGCTACATACGATTTGCAACCTGAAATGAGCGCCCAAGATATAACCAATAGCATTGTGCCGCAATTAAAGGCTGGCTGGCCAGATTTTGTTTGTCTGAACTTTGCCAATACCGATATGGTAGGTCATACGGGCGTATTTTCTGCAGCAGTAAAAGCTGCTGAAACGGTAGATGGTTGCTTGGGTCAGATTCTTGAGGCTGGTTTACCGAATGGCTATACCTTTATTGTAATTGCCGACCACGGCAATAGCGATATGATGATAAACCCAGATGGTAGTCCAAATACAGCACATACCACTAACCTAGTGCCGTTTATAGTGGTGGATTCTGAATTTGAGCAAAGCACAGGTGCTACTGTAAAGAGTGGTAAACTAGGCGATATTGCCCCAACTATACTAACTTTAATGGGTATTGCTATCCCTGAAGAGATGACGGGTAATGTGCTAGTCTAACTAATAAAAAGTAAGTTCTTAAAACAAGAAAAGCCGAAGAGCAATCTTCGGCTTTTCTTATATATAGTTTATTAGGACTATGCAAGTGTAGCTAATACATCGTTCATAGAACGAACGGCATCGGCACTGGCGTTAAACTTAGCTTGCTCATCGTCGTTCAAACCGAACTCAACAATTTGCTCCCATCCGTTTTTGCCAATAATAACTGGCACACCTAAGCAAATATCTTTCTGACCGTATTCGCCATCAAGAGCAACACAGCAAGTAAATAGTTTCTTTTCGTCACGTACAATTGCCTCTACTAAAGCAGCACCTGCAGCACCTGGTGCATACCAAGCAGAAGTACCAATTAGTTTAGTTAGGGTTGCACCACCTACCATTGTATCGTTTACGATAGCAGTTTGCTCATCGTGACTTAAGAAGTTAGATACTGGAACGCTGTTCCAAGTAGCAAAACGAATCAAAGGAATCATGGTAGTATCGCCGTGACCACCAATTACCACCGCATTCAAATCTGATGGGCTGCAAGTTAAACGCTGAGAAATTTGGTATTTGAAACGGCTGCTATCTAAGATACCACCCATACCAATAATTCTGTTTTTAGGCAAACCAGTGCTTTGTAAAGCAAGGTAAGTCATCGTATCCATTGGGTTAGAAATAACGATGATGATAGCCTCTGGCGAATACTTTAAAATGTTTTCACAAACACCTTTTACAATACCAGCGTTGGTACCAATAAGGTCTTCACGAGTCATACCTGGCTTACGAGGAATACCAGAAGTAATTACAACTACGCTAGAACCAGCAGTTTTGCTGTAATCGTTGGTGCTACCTGTAATCTTGGTATCGAAGCCAAGTAAGGTGGCAGTTTGCATCATATCTTGGGCTTTACCTTCAGCCAAACCTTCTTTTATATCTAATAAAACTAGTTCTTGGCAAAGTTCTTTACGAGCAATGTTATCTGCACAAGTGGCACCTACTGCTCCAGCTCCAACTACGGTAACTTTCATATTTTGTATTGTTTAGGGTTCGTCAATGTTAAAAACTACAGAACTGACCGTTGGTTTAACAACCATTCCTGCTTTTTGGCAAGGCAAAGTTAAGGTATTGAACGGTGCCTGCAAATTTCAATTCGTTTTGGTTTAGTTAGGGCTACCAATTGCAACTTTCGTAGCACCAAAACCTGTTATTTTATAAGTCTTCTTATGCCCGCAATTTCTTCCCAGCCTGTGTATTCGGCTGGTTGAATCCATTGTCCTTGCATATTAATAACGCCCCACTTGCCATTGAGTTTTACATAGGTAAGTGCTTTTTGAAATGGCAAAACCGCTTGGTATTGAGGTTTAATAACCCAGTTACCCGCTTGCGATACAAATCCCCATTTGCCATTTTGCATTGCTGGGGCTATTCTGCCTGCAAAGGGTTCTAATTGTTGGTACAATTCCACTCCTTTAACCTGACCTTGGCTATTGATGAGTTGCCAGCCACCTTTGGTTTTAGCGGCAAACATAGCATCAGTAAGTATTTTGAGGGAATCGTAGTAATTGGTTGGCTCAACCCCTGGCTTTATAAGTATGCCGAACTTACTACGCTTTTGAACCAAGGTAGGGAAGCTAAAGCCAAGCATTCCGTTTTCATTTTGGTTGGCCATAAAGGCAAATTCAGGCTTTTGGAGCAGATTGCCTTTGATATCGGCAACGCCATAGCCTTTGTTATGTGCTACTTTAATAAAGTTACCTTCTACTGAAATAAGGTTGTATTCTTCTGGTAAAATACGGTTGCCTAAACCATCTATCAGTCCGCACTTATCAGTATTCCAAACTTGGAAATATAGTGTATTGCCCCGCTTGTAAATGTTAATCTTATCATACCCAAAAGGCACAATCTCTTTGCCTTGGGCATTGACTACTCCTTTCTTACCTGCCTTGGCGGCAATACCAAACCCGAAATAAGCTTCTTGCACTTCTGTAAATGCTGAACCTATTTCATTGCCTGTGCCTGCATTTATATAGCCCCAACTATTTCCTTGCTTAAAACGCATCATTGCCAAGGTATCGTTAGGGAATAGCATTGAATAATTGCCGCTTTGCCTACGGTTACCTTCGTTACCTACAATAAAATGCTGACCATCTTTCACCGCAATAATAATGCGGTTATTAAAGCTGCGGTAAATAGAATCGTAAGCAAACTTAGTTGCTACAAACCGCTTAGAGCTTGGACGGTATAAATCGAACTTGCCGTTGTACTTTACAATAGCAACTGAATCTTGCACAAATCCTGCCTGTGTAAATAAAGTTTCACTTAATGGGTTGCGCGCTATTCTGGCAAAGCCCCATTTGCCGTCCTTTTGGTAGGGTAAGAAGCCCTCATTTGCTTTTCCTACGGCAGTAAGTTGTTCGTCAATAGCTTGCTTGCCTCTGAGCGAATACAAACCATACTTACCATTTAACTGAGTTACAAAAAACTCACCTTCCTTGTAAACAGTATCATACTTGGGTACTAATAATGAACGAGCCGATTTTCCAATAACGCCCCATTTGCCAGCTCTTCTGTAGGCTAGGTAGTTTTCTGTAATGTTAAAGATGAACTCGATATTATCTAACACTACGGCATTATAGTCATAATCAACAATGGCAAATTGATTTCCCTTCTTTACAATTGCGGCAGAGTCGCCCAAGCTATTTACAGCATCAAACTGAGGGTCTATGATGTACTTGACATTGTCCTTATCGAACATACCCCACTTGGTGCCTTTCTTTACCCAAGTAGGAGAACGGCGTTCACTAACAGGCTTAATATCAGCAAAAATATGAGGGGTTAATTGCTTGTTTTTATTGGTGATTAACGCCCATTGGTTATCCTTTTTAGCCCAACCTCTGCCACTGTTAAAATACATAATATCATCGTACTCAGCAGGAACTACCAAAGTGCCATTACAATCAATAATGCCATACTTGGTACCCATTAAAACTATGGCATACCTTTCCTGATGTACCCAAGCTTGGGTATAGGTAGGAGGCACTATGTATTGACGGTTTATGCTGGTATATCCCCAAAGACGAGTCTTTTTATCGTAACGTGGAAAAATGGGTTCGTCGCAATCATAGCCTTGGGCAAACACATTACTTGACTGCCAAAACGTGGATAGCAATAGTAAAACAACAATTATTCTGTTCATAGCACCTATTTGAATTTTGAAATATCGGGCTTGTTTGCCGCATAAAAAAACTCCTGATACCAACGTATCAGGAGTTGAGTTATTTTATTGCTATAATAATTAGCGGGTACGTAACTGCATACCTTCCATTAGCGTATAGAACTCTAAACGGTTAATTTCCTTTAAGCGATCTACCGAAATACCTACTTTACCAGCGATAGACTTTAAGCTATCACCTTTCTTCACTAAGTAACGGCTTGCCTTTTTAGCGCCTGCGGTAATAACAATCTTAGTACCTGGCTCTAAGTTTTCAGTTGATAGGTTGTTTTGAGATTTGATGGCATCAACAGTAGTACCGAACAATTTAGCTACAGTAAACAAAGTTTGACCGCCTCTAATTTCGTATTCGCCATTTACCATTGGCATTGCAGTTGCGTTAACTGAAATTCTATCAGCGTTTGCAATCTCAGGGAATTCATCGTTTGCTTTCTTGCTTAAAGAAATTGACTGCTTAGCAACAACGCTAGCACCAGTTCTCTTCACACGTACTGGTTGGAAGGCGGCAATTGCATCTGAAGAAAGTGCATTTACTTGCTTTACCTCATCGCCACTCATACCAAATTGCTCACCAACAGATGGTGCAGTAGTAGCAGTTTCTGGTACATAAACCATGTTACCACTTACTTTATGACCACCTAAGATGTAGAATTCAACCCTACGGTTTAATTGACGACCTGCAGGATTTTCGTTAGTAGCTAAGAAGTTACGCTCACCATAGTTACGTACTACGAACTTGGCATTTTCCATACCATTAGCCTTTAAGAATTCCTTAGCAACAGCGGCTCTGCGTTCTGCAAGTATTTTGTTGTAGGCAGAATTACCAATGCCATCTGTATAGCTATTCATTTCTACTTGAATACCACTTTCGTTCTTTGAGTAAGCAACGATATCTTTTAGCGTAGCTTCTGCTTCTGGACGAAGTTTATCGCTATCAAAATCGAAATAGATGTTTTCGTAGTTGAAACGAGTAGAAGGCTTGTTGCTTCTTGTTTTATTTACAACCACTGCAGGCTCAGACTCTTCTTCAACAACTGGCTTTGCATTTTTCTTGCTTGGCTTAGTTGATTTTGCAGGCTTAGCAGGCTTAGTTGGTTTTGCAGGCTTTACTTTGTAATTTCTGTTATCAGGCAAGTTATTGAATGCGAAATTACCTTTTTCGTCGGTTTCAGTTTTCTTAACTGTATTGCCTTTTTCATCAACTAATTCAACCACTTTGTTTGCAACATCAGCATTTTTAGTCGTATCAACTAGCTTGCCAGTTACATCTTGGCTGTTATCTGTTTCAGTTTTAACTGGCTCTTCTGGCTTGCCAGATGCAATACGCTCTTTATCTGATATAGCCTTAGCTAAAGAAGGAGATACATCAAACGGGCGCATTGAATAAATATCATCTGAACCAATACCGTTTTCTCTGTTACTAGAGAAGTAAGCGTAGTTCTTACCCACAGTAAAGTAAAAATCGTCTCGGCTGCTGTTGAAAGGATAACCAGCGTTTACCACCTTGTCAAAGTCTTTACCAGTAGCCATATAAATATCTAGACCACCGAAGCTTTCTCTACCGTTAGTTGAGAAGAAAAGAAGCTTTTCAGGCGCATAGTAAAACGGAGACATATCGTTTTGGTTGGTATTCAATGCCTCACCTAAGTTTACAGGTACATCCCAGTTATCGTTTCCACGATTTACTGAATACCAAATATCGTTACCACCAAGGCCACCAGGACGGTTACTTACGAAGAACATCGTATCGCCTTTTGGTGTAATGCTAGGCTGCTTGCTTGCAAAACCAGGCATATTAATGTTTGTATTTAAAAGTACTGGCTTGCCCCAGAAATCTTCGTCAAGCGTCATTACAAAAATCTGGCACTGGTCTTCATCGGCACAGCTAGTGTAATAGAATTTCTTGTTATCACCTGTAAAAACACCAGCACCTTCGCTAAGTTTAGAGTTAATTTCTTCAAAAGCCGATTCTGTAAAAGTGCGTTCCCACTCCTTACCAGCCTTTTTGAAGTAAAATAAATCGCTAAAGCTACCACCTAAAACAGGGTCTTTAGAACCTCCACGCGCTTCAGGACGTGCAGTAGTTAAAACGATAGCTGAATCGTTCTCCCAAATAGTTGGAGCGTAATCACTAGCCAAAGAGTTAACTGGAGAAGGTAATAAACGTAATTTAAAATCAGGCGTCTTTTTGTCGCGCTCGTTAATAGCCAGATCGCAACCCTTTAATTCCAAACGGGCTAAGTCAGAATAAAATTCTTCTTCAGGCTTTTCTGGTTTAAAAGTGCTTAAAAACTCTGTAAAGTATTTCTTAGCCTCATCGTACTTGCCATTTAGCTTTAGCATATTGCCATAGCGGAATGTAAGTAAATTTTGGTTTTTTACTCTAGCTTGGTAAACTCTTTGGTATGCAAACTCTGCTTTGCCATATTCAAGCATGTTTTCATACGCAACTCCAAGCTTATATTGTGCATACATATCGCTTGGTTTATTACGTAGTGCTTTTAAGTAGTAATCTACAGCATTTGCGTATTCACCGTTCTCTAAATACTTATCGCCAATTTTGGCGTTGGTGCTAATAGAACTTTTTGCTGCTCCTTCTGATGAAGATGGTGCTTTCTTCTGTGCAAATACTGGCGTATTAATAACTAATGATGAAGCCATCACGAGCACTAAAGAGCAGAATATAGATTTTTTCATACCGTGCTAAGTTGTTTCTGGTGCCAAATAACACCATTCTACAAATAATATTACGTTTAAATTAAATAATTTAACTATTTAGTAAAGAACATAAACATCCCAAAACTATGAATGTTTGGTGATTATGGCAAACAGTTTTCGTTAATTAACGCTCGAAAGTACAACTAAAAACTAAGAATTATGCAATATTGGCTCATAAAATCTGAACCCTTCAAGTATAGCTGGGATACTTTTGAGCAAGACCAACGTACCTTTTGGGACGGTGTAAGAAATTACCAAGCTCGCAACTATTTACGCCAAATGAAGCTAAATGACCTTGCTTTATGGTACCACAGTAATGAAGGTAAGGAAATAGTGGGAATTGCACAGGTTATAAAAGAGCACTATCCAGACCCTACCGCAACCGAAGGCGATTGGAGTGTGGTTGAATTTGCCCCCTTTAAAAAATTAAAAAATCCTGTAAGCTTAGCCACCCTAAAGGCCCATCCTGTTCTAAGTCAGATGAACATTTTCAGGCAAATGAGACTAAGTGTGGTGGCCGTTACCCAAGAAGAGTTTGAAACTATTCTTGCCTTGAGCAATCAATAATCTTACTAGGAAAGTGGATTTTAGTATTTCAGTTTATATCTTGCTCCAATATGGCGTTGTTCAATCCTTTCAGACGTGTGTATTCGGCCGACGAGTTGAGCACTTTCAGATTTTTGCAGAAGAACCAGCTTTTTAAGGAGCTCTCTCACGATGAGCTTTCTTACTTTCTGCCTTTTATTTACTTACGTGAATACCGAGCAGAGGAAGTACTTTACTTCAGGAACGATTTGGCGCAAGCATTATATATAGTAAAGAGTGGTACGGTTTCAATATCTATAGATATACGTGGTAATTTTGAGTTGTTAGATACCAAACGTACCTACCAGTATGTAGGTGAAACTTGTCTGTTCCCGAATGCGCGCCGTTTGGTGCATGCCATCGTAGGTAATACCAATGCCGAGCTTTATGTAATTCCACAAGCTAACTTGGTTGAGATACTTGAACGTAAGCCAGAAATTAAGGCTAAAATGATGGATGCCCTTGCCACTGAATACCATATTTTTATGCGCGATTTATTTGATGCCTACAGAAACAATGAAGGCTTCTTAGATTTGAGCGTTGCCTACAAGAATGTTTAATGGTAAATCTGTTTACGAAAAGTTTAATCCCTTCCAATGGGGAGGGGAGCTTAGTGTAAAGCAATGGCTAATTCCTACTACGTTAGTTTGGCTTTACTACCTTTTTTTAAGGTTTAGCTATATCGCCTCCAAAACTGAGGGCTACTTTACCTACCTATTAGATGATAGTTATATCCATTTAGGTATTGCCAGAAATCTGTTAGAACGTGGCGTTTTTGGCTTAACTGAGAACTTTAGTGCAGTGAGTTCTTCGCCTTTATATACGCTAGTAATTTACCTACTTAACCTGTGCTTTGGGCTTAATGAGTACTATCCGCTGTTTATGAATATAGTAGGATCGGTAGGGGTGCTCTGGTATTGCTTACTCTATTTAAGGGAGATGAAAGTCCACTTTATTATTGCCTTGGTGGTAGTAATTTCCTTGTTTATATTCTCTTCTATCGAGCTATTGGTGTTTACAGGAATGGAACATGTTTGGCATATCCTATTCCTACTCATCCTTATTACTTTAGTAATCCAGCCTAAGCCTAACTTTTGGAAAGTAGCACTAGTAAGCTTATTACTTTCTGCTACACGTTATGAGGGTTTGTTTTCAGTAGCGGTTGCTATGGTATGGCTCTTTTGGCAAGTGAAGATGCCTATTAAGCACCTTTTAATTATTGCCATTGCTGCTTGGCTGCCCGCTACTATTTATGGTTTGGTTTCCATTTACCATGGTGGGTTTTTCTTGCCTAATAGCTTAATGTTAAAATCGACCGATATCATATATACCAGTAGCTATTTATTACCTATTACTAAGCTATTTAAACTGTGGAACCAATCGCCCCTTAATCTATTAAGCTTATTGGCAGGGTATATCCTGTATATGCATCGTGCAGATTTGAGTAAGTTGGCACCACTATTTATTGTATTCGGTACGCTATTGCTGCACGCCATTTTTGGTAAATATGGTTGGGTTTGGCGGTATGAAACCTACCTTATTTTTACATTAGGCTTTTTTAGTTTTGTACAGCTAGCCTACCTTCCGCTTAATGGTAAATGGCATGTTAGTCTTTATAAGTACCTTCCTATTTACTTGATTTTGTTTTGGAGAGGTCCTGCCGTTTATCATGGCGAAGTGATTGCCTCCAAAAACATCTACGCTCAAATGGTGCAGATGGCAAGGTTTGCCAAAACCTACTTAGGCACAGAAACCATAGCCGTTAACGATGTTGGCGCAGTATCCTTTTATGCTAATACTACCCCTATGGATTGCGCGGGTTTGTCTGATAATCAGATTATGCACCTCGTTTTAAAGGGTGCTATGTTTACTCCAGAAAACTTCAGGAAACTAGCTAATGAACGGAAAGTAAATTACGCAATGGTATTCCCTCATATTTATTGGCCTATGCACGATAAAAATTGGGTAGAATGCGGAAAATTTACCACCAAATATAATTTGGTCTGTGCCGATAGTACTGTGCTATTTTTCGCCTTAGATAGTACTCATGCTCCCTATTTAAAGAGTAGTTTAGCGCAATTCAAAATGCAGGCCCCAACTGATTGTAAAGTAGAAGTTTATGGGCTTGATTATCAATAAACTATAACTTACATTTCGGCGTTTTAATAGTAGTAAAACACTCACAAAACGCCTATGAATTTGCAAGCGAATATCCCCACAACAGCCCTCCCTAGGGTAGTAATTATTGGAGGTGGTTTTGCTGGTTTAGAACTAGCTAAGAAGCTAGATAACCAACAATTTCAAATTGTGCTTCTCGATAAAAATAACTACCATCAGTTTCAGCCGCTATTTTATCAGGTGGCAACAGCAGGTTTAGAGCCTAGCTCAATTTCTTTCCCGCTCAGAAAGCTATTTCAGAAAAACAAGAACACCCATATTAGGGTAACAGAAGTACAGGAAGTAGATACCCAGAATAAGGAAGTAATCACCCCTGTAGGCACCATTGCTTACGATAACTTAGTTGTTGCCGTAGGTGCAGATACCAATTTCTTTGGGATGCCTAATATTGAAAAGTATGCCTACCCTATGAAAAATGTAGGCGAGGCCTTATTACTGCGCAATACACTCCTTCAAAACTATGAGGATGCTCTTGTAGCTACCGACACTGAACTACGCAAAGCTTTAATGAATGTGGTTATTGTAGGTGGTGGTGCTACCGGGGTAGAACTAAGCGGTGCCATAGTTGAAATGAAGAAATTCGTTTTACCGAAAGACCTTCCCGAGCTTGACTTTGCTCAAATGGAGGTTACACTTTTAGAGGCGGGGCCTAAACTGTTGAACGGGATGAGCGAAAAGGCCCAAACCGATTCTCTCAAATTTTTGCAGGATATGGGCGTGAAAGTTAAGCTAAATGCCCAAGTAAAAGATTACGATGGCGCCCAAGTGATTCTTGCTGATGGTACCACCTTGCCGACAAAAACATTGATTTGGGCAGCGGGTGTTACAGGCAATAAAGTAAAAGGAATCCCTGCAGAAGCCATTACCAGAGGTAACCGCATCGTAGTGAACCGCTTGAACGAGGTAACGGGCTTAAAAGATGTTTATGCCATTGGCGATATCGCCTATATGGAGGAAGAGAAATTCCCAAAAGGTCACCCACAGGTAGCGCAAGTAGCTATGCAAATGGGTACCAATGTGGCCAAAAATTTAAAAGCAGGTCTGCACCAACAACCTAAAAAACCATTCGTTTATACCGATTTAGGTAGTATGGCCACCGTTGGTAAAAACAAAGCCGTAGTAGATTTACCATTTATTAAGTTCTCAGGCTTTATAGCTTGGCTTACTTGGATGTTTATTCACTTGCTATCTATTATAGGAGCTAAAAACAAGGTGATCACCTTTATTAACTGGGTGGTTAGTTACTTTAGTTACGACCAATCTTTACGACTGATTATGCGCAGCAAAATAGAGAAGCAATAGCTTCTCTGTTTTTTATTAATCTCTATATTCTAAAATATCGGCAGGTTGGCAATCCAACGCCTTGCAAATTGCCTCCAAAGTACTGAACCTGATAGCCTTCGCCTTTCCTGTTTTCAAAATGGAAAGGTTAGAAAGCGTGAGGTTTACTTTTTCAGATAGCTCATTAAGCGAGATTTTGCGCTTGGCCATCATTACATCTAAGTTTACAATTATGGGCATAAACTTAAATGGTTAAATCGTTATCGGTTTGCAATTGAGTGCCCTTTTTAAAGATTACCGAAACTATATAAAGAATACCAGCAAAGAATAAAAGTTCCTCTGCACCCCACTTATTAGGCACAATTAAGCCAAGACCAATAAACCAATTACTTAAGCCTGTGGTAACTGCCGCAATTAAACCAGCTAAAAAAGCTAACTGACTTATGCGTGTTAAAACTGGGGCAAAACTGCTTTGAAAGGGACTATTTAAATCTAATTTCAAAAAGATGGTAATTACCAAGTAAGCTATATAGGATTTCAAACCTTCAACAGCCACAATACAAGCAACAAAAAGGGAATATGCCATTCTATCGTAAAAGAGAACCTTGTCGTAATCAATAACAGTGTATAAGTATTTAAACTTTTCGGGGTTAATAATTAACCTAAGAATACCTGCAACTAAAATAGAGCCAGTATTAACCATAAGCCCAATGAAGATAATCCAGAAGAGCACGTGGATAGTTTTAAAAATCAAGTTAGTGGCATTCATAGGCTTTGATGTTTAAGTGAGATGCAAATAACGGCAAACATTTATTGATAAACAATAATATTTTATTATTTTTGACTTCCTTTTTATAACAGAAACCCAAGGCTAAAGGCAAGCCAATAGGTTAAACTATATACAGCTTTATCATTTTCGAGCTAAAAATGGTGTCCTTTGAAATCTCATTCGGTTAAGGGTGGCAAGGCTAACTATTCTTAATATGGTAAATCTAATAAGGAAAGGATATATCCAACTTTATGTACTTTTGAAAACTGAAAAGCTTAGTTCTGTTTGGCTAAAAGGGTATTTGTACTTTGATTCGCTTTGTTTGAACAAGGGTAAACAACTTTGTTAAACAGACCCTAATTCATAAAAGTTGTATTGTGGGTACAATAAACTGACTAAAGCAATAAACATTTGAAAATGAATCTAGTAAAATCATTAGCATTGGTATTTGCTTTAATGGCAGCCTCTATTAGTTTTTCCTTTGCGCAAGCACCAAATTCTACCCAGCAATCTGATAGCGTAATTACTGCAACCGTAAAGGTGAAGGGAATTACTTGCTCATCTGACTTGAAAACGATTGCCACCAATGTAGAAAAACTAAAAGGTGTTAAAAGTTGTAAGCCAGGCAAAACCGGACCTACTTCCACCTTTGAAATAAGATATACATCTTCTTTGGTTTCGGAAAAAGAAATTTACGCGGCTATTGAAGAAACAGGTGGTTGTAAAAACCCTGCTGATCGCCCATATAAAGTAAAGAAGTAGTCAATAACAAAACCTTCCTAAGTGAAATGTACTTTTCCTGTCCTAAGAAATAGAGCCAATGAGTAGACTTTTATTCATTGTTGCCTTATTGCTTCCATTTGCCATTTCAGCGCAATCAATCACGGGAAAGGTAACTAGTACCAAAAGAGAAAAGCTGGTTGGGGCTAGTGTATTCTGGCTTGGTACAAATACAGGAGTTTTAACAGGACAAGATGGGGAATTTGAAATTTCTGCCAATGAAATTTTCAACAAGAAGCTTGTTGCTACTTTTATTGGTCATTCTTCAGATACTATTCTTATCTCCAATCAAACCTATGTTGAGTTTAAGCTACAAGCTGTAAAAACGTTTGACAATGTTGTTATTAAAGCGCAGCAAGATGGTGTGATTATATCTGACCTAAATCCGATAAAGACTGAAAAAATCACACAAATAGAACTTGGAAAATCTGCCTGTTGCGATTTAGCTGGTTGTTTTGAAACACAAACCACCGTTCAACCACAAACCACCAACGTAATTACCAACTCCAAAGAACTCCGTATTTTAGGATTATCAGGAGTATATAATCAGGTTTTAATAGATGGATTCCCTGTAATTCAAGGACTATCCTATACCTACGGAATAAGTAGTATTCCAGGAATATTAGTTGATAATATCTATGTTTCAAAAGGAGCAAATAGCGTTATTCAGGGATTTGAAAGCATAAGTGGGCAAATAAATGTAGAAACAAAGGACCCTGATAAAATGGAAAAGTTATTGCTAAATGTTTACATGAATAACTTTATGGAAAAGCATTTTAATGCTAACTATACTTTTAATCGAGGTAAATGGAGTAATCTGACCACGCTTCAATCTGTACAGCCAGCAAACAAAATTGATAGAGATAACGATAATTTTTTGGACCTACCACAGCTTACCCGATACTTGGCTTTAAGTAAATGGAAGTATGGAAACGAAAACGATTGGGGTTGGAGTAGTAGGATAAGTCTTCGGTTTTTAAATGAACAACGTATTGGTGGTCAAACTTCATTTAATCCAGAAATACATAAAGGGAGTACTAGTATTTACGGACAAAGTATAAGTATAAACCAACCAGAATTAAAAGCAAGAATAGGTTATAGACTTAACGATAGGCATAATATTGTTTTATATACTTCAACTTACAGTCAAAACCAAAATTCATATTTTGGCACAGTTAAATATAATGCCCAACAAACAAGTTTTTACGGGAATATACAGTATGAGTTGAATTATAATAACAGTAATTTAAAATCTGGAATTAGTTACAGGCACCTAAACTTGAATGAAAATATCGGATTTACCGATACCTTGTTACGAAGAACCTACGCAGGAAATTATAAACGATTAGAATATATTCCTGGCCTATTTGCTGAAAACACAATGCGCCTTATGAGCAACAAGTTAACTTGGATTGCTGGCATTAGGGCAGATAATCATAATCAGTTTGGAGTAACTGTTACGCCAAGAACACTTTTAAAGTATGACCTAACACCTCAAACAATTATTAGGGCAAACATTGGCACTGGATGGCGAACTGTCAATTTATTCAGTGAAAACATAGGATTGTTGGTTAGTTCAAGAGATATAGTATTTGCAGAACAACTGCAACCTGAAAAGGCCTTAAACTTCGGATTTAATTTTACGCAAAAATTTAATACTAAAAACGAATTTATTTCAGGTTACATAAGTACAGATTATTACAGAACCGATTTTCAAAATCAAATATTTCCGGATTATGACACCGATCCCAAGAAAGCAATTATTAAAAATTTTACAGGTACAAGTGTTAGCAATGGCTTTCAGGCAGAACTGTATTTGAAAATTTGGAGTCGTTTTGAATTAAAGACAGGCTATAATTATTTAGATGTTTATCAGATAATTAAAGATAACAAGCAGCTATTACCTTTTAATCCTATGCATAAGGTAATTACAACATTTGGTTATAAGCCATTAAATAATAAATTTCATTTTGATATGAATATACATTGGTATGGCGAACAACGTTTGCCTACTACTACCTTAAATCCAGTAGAATTTCAACGTGCATCGTTTTCTAAACCTTATACAATTGTAAATGCGCAGGTTACTTACACTTTTAAGAAATTTGAATTATATACAGGTTGTGAAAATATATTTGACTTTAGGCAATTACAACCCATTGTAAGTTGGCAAAACCCCTTTAGCGAGTATTTTGATACCTCCTTTATTTGGGGACCTACCAGAGGAAGAGAAATATATGCTGGAGTTAGATTTAAGCTTATTAAAGGCTAGCTTCAATGGCTTTTGAAATTTTAAGATAACTACCGCATTTCAAAGTTTTGTGGGGCAATTAGGATTAAAGCCATCTGTAGCGTATGTACGTTTGTTTATGATAAATAGGTGGTTGTTTTGATTTAGGTTGTAAGTGACCAGAAATTTTGGGTCTTAGCTTAATCACTAGTTTAAAGTATTTTGGCAGCTTTCAGCCAAAATATGTAATCTACACAATGTGAGCAGTCCTAAAGCTGCAATTGGGATATCTGCCTATTTTTTTGAAGGTTTGGTGGCTATTGGCTTAATTCTTGATACCTTTACTACAAGTATATAACTCAATACAATAATGGCGAACAATACAATCGAGATTACCGACGCTAACTTTGAGCAGGTAATTGCTACCGACCAGCCTGTTTTGGTCGATTTCTGGGCTCCTTGGTGTGGTCCTTGTCTTATGGTTGGTCCTGTAGTGGAAGAACTTGCCGGCGAACTAAAAGATAAAGCGGTTGTTGGTAAACTTAATGTGGACGATAACCCTAACGTGGCTGCTAAATTTGGTATCCGCAGTATCCCTACTTTGTTAGTTCTTAAGAACGGTGAAGTGGTAGAAAAGCAAGTTGGTGTTGCCAGCAAAGGCGCACTTGAAAAAATGCTTTTACAACACGCATAAGCTATTCTAGAAACATTGTTTCAATCATATAGAGCAACTTTACTTTGGTAAGGTTGCTTTTTTGTGCTGAATGGTATTGGGGATATTCCTGCTTTAGGCAATAGGTTCAGGCTTAGTAAGCCAGAAGTTATTAAAGCCTTCACCTACGGTAATAAGCATTTTGCCAAGTTGTACCAAATCTAGTATTGCCAAAAAGTTGAACACTGCCGCTATTTTTCCAGGACTTTCCATTAGCAGTTCTTCAAAACTTATACGTGGTACTTCTTCTAACCGCTTTAGTAGGAACTCTCTTTGCCCTTCAATGGTAAAAGGATATTGTATAACGGTATGCTTTGGCTTGGTTTGCTGAATTTGGAAAGAGTTCATTACCCTTTCAAAAACGCGCATCAGTTTGTACAAGTCAAGGGTATGCAGCTCCATTTCATTGGTATGCTGACCTGCAATTTCTTGTAATTCAAGGGCTACATTGCCTCTTTGGAATTGGGCTAAGCGTTGGGTTTCTAACTGAGCAAGGTCTTCTACAACACTTTTGTAGCGCTTGTATTCAATGAGGTGCCTGATTAGTTCTTCTCGAGGATCTATTTCTTCACCTTGATCGTTTATTTCTGGTCTGGGCAAAAGGGTTTTTGCCTTTATACGCATAAGCGTACTAGCCACCAGAATAAACTCACTTGCCACTTCCATATTCAAATGGTCTAGTTGCTGTAAGTAGGCAAAGAAATCGGTAGTGATTTTACTAATCGGGATATCGTAAATATCTAATTCGTCGCGTTCTATAAAGAACAACAACAAATCAAATGGTCCTTCAAAAAGGGCTAGTTTTATCTCAAAATCGCTCACTGGTGCAAATATACCTATTTCATAATAAGCAATAATTGGGTTCCAAGTATATGCTTTTTCATACTTGTATTATGCTGCTGAATAGATACCAAATAAGTGCCTGCTTTTAAGTCTGTTATAGAATAAGATTTGCCAATTTCGTATGGGTAAGTAGCCAAAGTTACGCCTGCCATATTGGCAATACTTACCCGGCTATTCACAGGTATCGTATTACTACTAATTTGGAAACTGTTAGAAGCTGGGTTTGGATATAAATTAAACGGAACTACGGACTTTTTACCCAAGACCGATAAAACCACATTGATAGAATCGGTAGCGATACAGCCGTTTTCAGACGTATATCGAACTACATAAACCCCGTTTTTAGGAACTGCAAGTTGGCTGCCAGATTGGTTAGCAACGAGGGTATCGTTTCGGAACCATTCAAAAATACCGTTAGATGTGGTGGCAGTGGCTGTTAAAACATTTTCAAACAGCACTAATGAAACAGTGCTATTAGGTGCAGTTTGAATATTCACGGCGTTGCTTGAAAGGCTTGTGCAGGCAGGGTTAATCCCCCTTACACTATAAACCCCAGGATTACTCACTTCTATTTCTTGGGTGGTTTCGCCGGTGTTCCATACAAAGTTATTGAAACCTGTAGCGGTTGCTCTTAAGCGAATGGTGTTCCCATTACATAAATTCCCAACAGGATTATCGTCATTTATTATTGCAGTAGAGCTATAACAAACATATAATACCCCAGGGCTTAAAATATCGCCATCAGGATGTCTGAACGCAATGTTATTAGAAGTTGCGTTATTAGGAATTACAATTCGCATTATGCTATTATTGGCGCCCGGCAAAGGTGTAATGTTTATATTGCCTAAATGTAAGCCATTGTTTTCCAACAGATTATCGCCAAATATGGTAATGGTATCGCCAACCAATCCAGAAACTGGCAAAAAATAGTTTACTACTGGCGCCACAGAAAAATTAGATTGAAGATTAAACTTTAATGTATCGGTAGTGAAACCTAAACAAGGCCATTCGCTAAAAACTACGTAATAAGTACCATCTGATGGCGCTCTGAAAGTAAGGCTACTTGCTCTGGTTTGGCAAAATGGTCCATTATCATCTAGGTAGCCATCAAATGCGGTCTGACCAGCTCGGTAAATTCTTATTTCAGTATCAGTGCTACCCATATCGCAAGTGCTAATACTGTAAAATGCTCCTGCTGCGGCCTGAAAGCGGTAATACTGCTTAGTTCCCCTTACTCCTGACTTACTGTACGATAGCCAATTGGAACTAAAGATAGGCAAGTTGCCTGCGTTTATACTTGTTCCCCCGCAATCAAATGTTTGAAATAATACAGTAAAAATACCTGCATTAAATGTAGCTGTTCCTGCCGCAATGCGTACCATTCCAGTATCAGCCCCTTCTGGTATCAGCATTCGAATTAGGGTATCTGTTTTGGAAGTGATTACGCATTGTAATGTTCCAATTGAAATGGTGTTTACTTCTTGTAGGTTGGTTCCCCTTATAAAAACTTCTGTTCCTGCAAAACCTGAAACAGGTGTCATGCCACTGTAGGTTGGCCTTACGCCAGAAGATACTCTGTACCTCATTACTACATCTTTTGTTAGTATGCCGCAGGCGCTGTCTGTTAGCAGAATATAGTAGGTTGTATTTCTTATAGCTGGCCAACTGAAAGAAGAAGCAGTACCAGTACAAAGCGGTCCGTTATCGTTTGGCGCTTGGAAAGCCAGTGAATTGGTTGTTGAATCGTATACGCGCAATAATGTATTCTGACCATTATTATCGCAAGTTTCAAATTGGTAAATTACATCGGTTGTAGCTCTGAATTTGAAAGCGTAGGTGCCTTGCATTTGACATAGTGTACTTTGCCAATTTGCAGTAGGGATGATAGTTCCCCTTTGAAAAGCATAAGGGCTACATAGAAAGGGAAGAGAATTTACAGTAAATTCTGCATTACTTTCTGTAACTAAGCCAAGGCTATTTCTTATGGTGAATACTCCTGTGGTTGCCCCAAATGGGATAGTTGCCCTTATTTCTGTAGGACTCAAAATTGTAAATGGGATGTTAACTCCATTCATTCTGAGTACAGTGATTAGGTTAAAGGCTGCCCCTCGAAGGGTAACCGTTGTCCCTACAGGTCCGTTTGTTGGAGAAAAACTATTGATTACCGTTTGACTTGGCTTTAACTTAATATTCCCTGAGAATGAAAAAATAGCCGAATTTGCAACTGATACTGCCTTAAGTTGGTAGGTGGCGTTGGTATCTAAATCTGCATTTGGTATCCACTGGTAGGCTGGACCTTGAAGGTTGCTGGCTAAAATTGATAGGAAACTTCCATTTTGCCACAATTCTAAATTCACGGCACCTGCAAAGCTTTTACGAAAGTGAACAGCTCTGGGAATGCCAGTAAACGCTTGAATACTACTACTCGGGTTGGTAAACAAAAGCGTATTTGCTGCGGGTAACTGTGTGCCAGAAATAGCTAATCCGTAGGTTTGAGCACCGTTTGTAAGGGTGCCTTTGTGGTTAATTCTTATGCGCCAAGTTCCGCTTTCCGTTACGTTCCCGATGTATATCTTTTCTACGTTATCTCTGAAGTTATCGGCTTTAGTGGCAGCTGCACTAGGGTTTTCAGGATCTAAAATATAAGGAAAATACGTTATACCGCTTGGACTTATAAGTCTGATATCTAGGTCGTTTATTAGTTTAGGTGTTCTATCGTTAGCAACTCTTGGCGTAACTGTGCCTGCAGGGTCGGTCCAGCAAATAGTAGCAACAAGCGGACTACCCACAGTAGCCACTACATGGATAGTGGTATCAAAAATGGTATTGTTAACTAGAGTTTTCTCCGCCAAGCCGTGGGTGAACTTATTGCCAATAATCACATCGGCCATAGCACCAGCATCTACTAGTCCCCAACCGTACATATAATCTGGCCCTTCCGCAGGTCCACATTCTCTGGCGGTATGGATAGTAAGTCCTTTAAGCGTACTATTTCTAAGATATTTACCTGAAACTTGTTCATAGAGCTGTTGAACAAGTAATAACGTACCAGCTACATTAGGTGCACTCATACTGGTACCGCCAGATGTATAATAGTTATCGTCGGCAGTGCCGCCTGTACTAAACATACCTTGTCCTTTAGCCACAACATCAGGCTTAATTCTGCCATCGTCTGTTGGTCCCCAAGAACTTACTGGGGTTATGTTAACAGAAGCAGGACCCGTATAATTAGTTACTGGCGAAACCGCACCAATGGTCAAAATATTTTTGGCATTGCCTTCAGTAGGGATGCAATCATAAAACGGAGCTCTTTGTTGCCTATTTCTTGTACTAAATACCGAAGGAGCTACTGATACAATTCTGTAACGAGTACCACCACTAGGTCCTAGTTGATTTCGATTATTTCCAGCCGATTTTACAATTAGGTAATTCGGAGCCTGTTCTGCAATTCTGTCCCATAATCTGGCATCTGGTGCATAATATCCAAACAGATAATCTAATGAATCATTAACTGTAGTATCGCCTAGCCATTCCCAAGTGCCACCATTTAAACGCCAACCAGCTCCATCTGCATAAGAGTGATTACTAATTAGCAATCCTTCGGCAGCTCTGGCGGCCATTTCGCTATTATCGCTATTCCAATCGTGTGCCCAAAGCATAGCCGCATCGGCCATGCCCCTTGCAGTTGGGTTTACACCTGCTGCCATCATAGTGCCAGCAACGTGAGTAGCGTGGTTATCGTTTAGGGTTGTGGGAACATCTCTTTGGAAGGCTCTATCTACAAATTCTCGGTGGGTAAGGCGCACTCCGCCCCCGTCCCAAATACCAATAGCCAACCCTCTACCATTCAAATTACTTCCTATTCTGCCACCAACTTTAAGGTCTGCCGCCCTTGTAGTGATAGCTGCACTGGCATTTGATGTAGTTCTCCAAAGTGGCGTTCCGTTTTCCGAAATAGCATAAACCTGCCATAAACCACCCTTTGCATCTCGCCATTCTGTTGGGCTATTGTGCAGTAAAGACCATGTTAAAACTTGCTTAGCATGCTCTTTTTCAAGGGCTTCTGCCTCTTGTTGTATAAGCTGTAAGTTTTCCTTCACTTTTGAAGTATTTACCACCTGAGCATTGCTTAAGCCATATGCCAATACCCAGATAATAAATGCCCATTCCAATCGGGAATTTGAAGGGAACCTTAATAAATGCATAATAATGTGGTAGTTATGTTATAAAAGTAGGGAAGAATGAGAGTATTTCAAAAAATAACCAAAATTTTAACGCCTTTCAATCGTTTTAAAGGCAACAAAGTAGGTACCATACCTCACCTAGAGGTAATAAAACCATAGGTTTCCTTAACTTTGTACCTGAATAATTACACGTATCTATTAACATTCAATGGATTTCAATTTAAATAAGTGGTCATCGGTAGTTGTTGCCTGTGGTATACTCCTATTAACTTTTAACAGTGGTTGTGTTACCAAGAAGAAATACGACCAACTAGCTCAGGAAAAGTTCAAGCTGCAACTGCAAAAAAATCAATGCGATAGCACACTATCTAATCTTGAGCGTAAGTTTAGAGATATTAGCAATAAAGCCGACAACCTAAAATCTGATACCGCAAGCCTAGGTTCTGAAATCAGGAAAATGCGTAGAGATTTTACCCAGTTAGATAAGAGCTATAACCAACTCCTAACCAATTCCGCAAACGAAGCTGCTTCATTGAGCAGAGATTTAAAGCGTAAGGAAGAAGAACTTGGTAAGTTAGAAACTAACTTAAATACCAGCAGACTTCAGGTTGAAGCACTGAACAAGAACCTGAAAGAGCGTGAAAAGCGTGTTGCAGAACTTGAAAAAGTATTAGCTGATAAAGAAAAGGCAGTAAAAGACCTGAATGATATTGTTAACAAAGCCTTACTTGGTTTCAGTAATAAAGACCTTACCGTAACCGTGAAAAATGGCAAAGTATATGTATCGTTAAGTGAGCAATTGTTATTCAAATCTGGCAGATACGATGTAGATGCTAAAGGTCAGGATGCTATTAGAAAGCTAGCGGTAGTATTAAAAGATAACCCAGAAATTAGTGTTGCTGTTGAAGGCCATACCGACGATGTTCCATTGGCGCCAGGTTCACTTTTGAAAGACAACTGGGATTTAGGTGCTTTGCGTGCTACCTCAATCATTAAGATTTTGACAGCTGAAGGAGTAACAGGTTCTAGACTATCGGCCAATAGCCGTGGCGAGTTTACCCCGTTAGACCCTAGCCGTACTACGGAAGCTAGAACTAAGAACCGCCGTACCGAAATCATCTTATCACCAAAATTAGATGAGCTGTTTAAGATATTAGGGAACTAAGGAAAGAATTAAGAAAGGGCTAACATCAGTTAGCCCATTTTTTGTGGGAGGTATATGAATAGCCTCCAGTTTTAACTGGGGGTCAGTATTATCAAGTCATCAACCTCGTAATAACTCCTACCCCACCTTCCCCGTCCTATACCTAAACCCGAAGTAGAACATTCTTCCGAAGGTAGGTCCCCATACGAGGCTGCCATCAAAGTTGGGGGCAGGGGCATCAGGACGGTATATGAGATTGCGTTGCCAAAAATCTAAGGCGTTTTCTACACCTACATACAAGGCTAGTTTCTTGCTTGGGTTATAGGTGGCTTGGGCATTCACAATAAAGTAGCTTGGCGATTTTGTCCTGCTAATACCGCCATCAACTAGGTTGGTGGTGGGTACTTCTTTACTGCCCCAATATTGCAGGGTCCCATCAAAGCCCCATTTTTTGCTTTTGGTTTCGTAGGCTATGTTCAAAAAGGCTCGGTTGGTGCTTACAAATGGTCTGCTTCTTTCAATACCATCTAAAAAGGTATTTGTGATATTGTAGTATTTATAGCTGGTTCTAACGCTTAATCGCTTTACGGGACTGTATTCAAATTCTGCCTGTATGGCTTGGGCGCTGCTTTTGCCATTGGTAGGTAGGTTAAAGATACTTGCCTCTTCCCACTTGGAATATAGGTCAACAATCACTTGGTCCTCAAACCAAGTATTATAGGCATCAATGGTAAAGGAGGCATCACGGTATAGTATCTCAAAGTTGTGCACGAGGCTAATCCCTGTATTCCAACTTACTTCGGGACGTAAGCCATAAGTTCTTGTACCATCATAAAGTGGGAAGGTGATATTCCTGCTGCTAATTAGAATTCCTGGATTTTCCGCTATTGGGTTGGCTGTCCGCTGACCTCTACCTGCGCTCGCTCGCAAGGTGGTTTTATCCGTAATATCCCATTTGGCGTGTAGTCTTGGCGTAATGAAAGTTCCGAACATATTATGGTAATCGGTCCTTATACCGCCAATCATACTAAAGGTGGGTGCGGGCGACCAAGTGAATTCAAAAAAGGCACCTGGTACTTTTTCAGTTCTGTATATTCGCCCAAACTCAGCAGACTTGTTAATAGGCACTCGCTCATTTATTTCATCTATTTGAATCGATAGCCCTGTTCTGAACTTATAACGGGTATCTGAAATTATACTCTGGTAAATGAGGTTGGCATAAGCGCTTCTTTGTAAGGCATTGTAGCCGTTAAAATCGATGCTTGTATTATAATCTTGTTGATGCCACAGTCCCTGCACTTGTAAGCCAATGCTCTGGTATTGCTTGCCAGCAAAAACGTAACCCAGTTTACCATTTACTTCAGCACGCTTATTCAAGATATTCAATTGGTATTTTTCACCAGCGAGTTTCTGGTGGGTTTCGCCCGCTATCCTTTCATCGTCTAAATAGCGAACTGAAAACTGACCTACTACCCCTTTACCATCGTTATACTTCCAGCGATTCAAGAAGTTATACTGTCTGCCAGTTGGTAAATCGAGAAAATGATCGTCGTTCATATCCCGTTTTACGGTGAAATAATCGGTATGCAAAAGCACTCCCGTAGCCCATTTCTTATTGATGATAGCGGCAGAATTTACGTTCAATTCACTTCTGCCCATACTATTTACATAGCCGTTTAAGAATAACTTTTCGGCACTTTCAGGCTTATGCAGTTCCACATTAATCTGACCTGTACCCCCTTCAAATCCATTCGCTACCGAGCCTACCCCCTTGGTAACTTGAATGCTTTCTACCCAAGTGCCGGGTGTAAATCCCAATCCTGTGCTACTGCTTATTCCTCTGGTGCCTGGCATACTTTCTTGGGTAAGCGTGGCATACACCCCACTTAAACCAAGCATACTAATTTGCTTAATACCGGTGGCAGCATCGGCATAGCTTACATCTATACTTGGGTTCGTTTCAAACGATTCGGAAAGGTTACAACAGGCAGCCTTAAAGAGTTCCTTTTCGCTCATATTCTTGACATTGAGCACACTAAGTCCAGATATATAGGTACTTGCACGCTCCTTTATAATTTGAACGTTGCCCAATTCATAATTACTTTTCAGAATGATTTTAAGCTCATTCTTTTCATTGATACGAACGGTATCGGTATTGAAACCCACATAGCTCACTACAATTTCAAAGGCACCCGCCAATTCTGGCATTACGAAAACGCCGTTTTCATTGCTGGTAGCCAATAAGTTAGTGCCCTTCCAAACCAAGTTGGCACCTACTAAAGGATGGAATTCACCTTTGGCATCAACTTCCAATACAATCCCCTTTACTGGCGGTCGCTTTGCAGATTGGGCAAATGCGACAGCTTGTAAAAAGAGTATCAGCACTAAGGCAATTCTAGTGGCACGATTTGCCATATTTCTTAATCTTAAAATAGTTATAAGGAAGGGGAACCAAAAAGCCCATCACAGCGCTAATAGCCAAGGCCTGCCAAAAGAAAGGATGGTGCATAGGCACTGCGTTACCAGTAAGTAAGTAGTCCGTTATATTTTCGCTGAACTCCATCACGAGCATGGATATAAAGCTCATACCAAAAGCAGTTTGTAGGGCTTGCGACCAGCTAAAGGTTTCTCTAATTTTTAAGATTACCGTTTCCAGCATTATAGAGGTGGTAAGACCAGTAGCCATAGCTAATGACATCATCAACCACATATTCATTTCTGGATGAAAGGCTTGCAGATAGATAAGCATCCCGAAATCGCCTATGGTGCAACCAATTAAACAATTTAGGGTATTAAATGAAGCACGTTCCCAAACCGACTTATCGCCCCAGAAGGGAATAGGTTTGGTAGGAAAGGCATTTTGGGCTAATCCTTTCACTTCAAACCCAACCGATTGCAGGGCTAATTGCAAACTTTCTATTTTAATACCGTTACCAGAAACGGTGAGTATTTTATCAGGATTGGTAGTATCTACCTCCCAGTGAGTAATTTCCTGTAAGGCATTGAGGGCAGGACTTACCTTAGCCACACAAGAACCACAGTTGAGGTTAGTTTTCAGTGTGAGTGTATTTTCCATATTGCAAAGGTAAGGCAGCCAAGGTACTACCATGTTACAAGATTATGGATAGGAGTTATATAGTTTTGAGGGGGAGGGGAAAGTAGTAAAATGCAAAAAGCCCGCGCAGCGGGCTTTTTTGATGAATTACATTTTTTCCTTTACTCCCGTACCACCTTACGCACATAAAACTTGCCACCCACACTTTGCAAACGGAGCAAGTACATACCCTTTGGTAAGTTTCCTACTTTAAGTTCCTCACCTGCTTCCACTAGTTGGGAGAGTATTACCCTGCCATGGACATCCAATAACTGGGCGGTACCTTTATGAGATAGACGCAAGGTATTAGTGAACGGGTTAGGGTACACTTGAAGGTTAGGTTCTTGATTTTGCCTTTGGTTGCTATTTAAAACAGGGCCTACTGGCGGGTAAATAGGGTTGTAGGGGGTGCCAATGCTATCTATTTTACAGAAGTAGAGATATTCACCTCTTTGGAAATCGTTTCCACCTCCACCGAAAATAGCTGAACCATTAGTGAAATACCCAGCCGATTTTAGATAACGTTCGTAAACGCTTGACAACAAAATCGAATGTAAAACAACTCCGTTACTATCAAATTTCTGAAATGTGAAAGTGGGAATTCCACCGCTTTGGTAAAACAAACTCCAACAAGTAGAATCTGACATAGGATATACCATTGTTCTGTTATTTCCAGAAAAACCTCCACGTATCATTCTTCCATTATGGTTTATGTTAGCATAAAAGAAACTTGTGTCGGTAGCGTTTGTAGATTCTAAGGCCGATACAGCATAACCGAACGGTGTCCGCTGGACCTCCAAATTCGTCCACTCAAAACCTCTGGGATGGGAAAACAAGATCTTCCGATCAAGCATTCTTCCATTTCCCGTATCTACTTCTATACCTTGGATATTTCCTCCATTATAACCGCTTACGAATAAGTTACCATTAGGTAAAAACTCGGCTCTGGTTGGTACACCTCTAGTATATTCAAAGGCATACTCACGTACCCACTTTCTGTTGATTACAGAATCCCACCTGCTTAATTGCCATAAGGTAACTCTACGATTATTTATGGTTCGACCTCTTGCGCCAATGCAATAAAATCCTCCATCTGGAGAGGTAAACATATATCCGCTACTGATAGAATCTGAAAGCATATCATTGGCCCCGAATGTCCTCGTAGCTAATGTAAAACCTCTGAAATTTATCCTTCTATACACAATTGCAGCTTCATTTCCAGCTAAAATATAAGAAAGCCAAATACTTTTCCTATCTCTATCTAATGCACATCTCAAAAATGAAGTAGTATCGTCTCGGAGTATTATTGTATCCAGAAGAGCTCCATTAATAGGATTTATCTTAAGAATTATTGGATAATAACCTCCTGAATATGGATTTGAACTCTCTGTATTAATGAAGGCAAATGCTGTGGTGGTATCTTGTACCAA
>JAIYDB010000078.1 GCA_027487695.1 Cytophagaceae bacterium
AACTGTACCCTGCAAAAAGCAAAGTACAGTTCTTTTAGGAAGCTGGTCAATAATTACTTACCTGCTCCAAAACGATAACTTAAACCAAATGTTAGAGAACTTGGGATAATGTTAAAGTTAATTTCAGAGTTTTTGGTTTCGTTATTACCTAGCTTCTCGGTTAAATTTGAAAAGTTCAACAAACCAAAAGAAGCATCTAAAGCAAAGCGATCTGTAAAGAAATAGGTAACACCTGGTCTGAAACCAACATTGAATGCCGATAAATCAGACTCTGTCTTTGTTTCAGTAGTTTGGGTACCTAAGAATGTAGTAACAGTTGTAATAGTGTTTTCTACTTTACCTGAAGTAAACCCAAAGCCACCTTGACCATAGAAATAAAACTTCTGACCTAGTGGAATGTAATACCTTACAAAAGGCGATAAACCTAAACCACTCGTAACTTCTTTAGTAGTTGTGGTTCTAGAGCTTGTTACATCAACTACCTCAGAAGAAAGTCTTGAATATCCTAGTTCCAAGCCAACTGCAAATCGGTCAGAAAGAAAATAGGAAACATTAGGAATTATTGAAAATGTACTTGTAGAAGGACCATCGGTAGTTTTACCTGCAATGGTATTTTCTTGTGAAGTACTTCCCACAGAAAAGGCACCCGTAACTAATAGGTTTCCTTTAGAAAGTTGCGCAAAGGCAAAATTGGTAGCAAATAGCATAGCCACCATTAGTAAAAATTTTTTCATGGTATTTAGGAACTTGTTAAGGTGTGTTAGATTTAGGCAGTTCCTACGCAATTATATTAAGAAGAATTAGTATTTACAAGAGTTAATGAAGAATAAAAGTACAACTATTGCGAAAGGACGATTTCGTAATAGTATATTGCAATAAACCCAACAAAAAAGCCCGCAATGCGGGCTTTTTCAAAATTGATATATTTTGGTTATTTCAACCTTACGTTATTGAACTTGCCTTCAACAATAGTAGTTGATTTTCCGTTTCTTGTCCAAACTAAGTTCTTCACATCTACAGTTGCTCTTTTACTTGTAGCACTGAAGTTAGATACTGTAAACTCGCCTACTGAACTATATTCACCTGGGTTAATAGCAAACTCTCTTTCATCGGCAGCAGTGCCAAAGAAAATAAGATCGCCGCTAGGACTATTTGGATTAAAGTTAGCAGTGTATGTTTTGTTCGGTGTGGTTCTATCTAAGGTAATCGAAACAATAAAGTGAGAAGCCAACACTTTAGTACCTGGGTTATACTTAACCGCTTCAAGATCTAATACTCTTGAAGTTGCATTGTACGATGCATCTATTAAGCTATCGGCAAACCATTCGCCAGTAGAAAGTTTTGCACCAACTTTACCATCGGCAACGGTAAATGTTGGGGTTTGGTTACCTGGAGCTGGATCATCCTTCTTACAAGAAGTAAAAACTAACGATGCAGCTAACAATAATAATGAAGAGTACTTTAACATTGTATTTTTCATACTGAGGGAAGGAATTTATAAGGGATAGGTTTAATATGGTTTTAGCTCGTAAATATGTAAAATTTATCAATACCATCTACCTTTATGCCGCTATATTATTTTGCAGCTAAAGTTTTCTGCACTTTTCTACCTTTGGGGCTGTTATTCAATTGTTACCTATGATTAAGATTGTTACCGTTATTGGTGCCCGACCACAAATTATAAAGGCAGCCGCTATTACTCGTGTTTTTAGGCAGCAATATGCAGGACAAATAGAGGAAATAATGGTGCATACTGGGCAGCATTACGACCAGAATATGAGTCAGGTTTTCTTCGATGAACTAGAAATACCGCAAGAACATTATAATTTACAAGTAGGAAGTGGTAGCCACGCCAAGCAAACTGCTGCTATAATGGTTGCCTTGGAAGAGGTATTGCTAAAGGAAAAACCCGATTACTTATTGCTTTATGGCGATACCAATAGCACCCTTGCAGGTGCGGTAGTAGCTGCAAAAATGTTTATCCCAATTATCCATATAGAAGCTGGAGTTAGGGCAGAAAACAAAACCAACCCTGAAGAGCTGAACCGAATTGTGTGCGATCATTACGCATCGCTACTGTTTTATTATACCGATAGTGCTTTGGTTTATTTGAAGAAAGAAGGCTTTCCGCTAGACAATAAGGCACCGTTCCATATCAATAACCCTGGGGTGTTTTTGTGTGGCGATATTATGTACGATAACAGCCTCTATTTCCGTGAAAAGGCAAATAGAGTAAGTACTACTATTGCAAGTTTAGGTCTTACCGATAAGCCTTTTGCGCTAGCTACTGCCCACCGCGATATCAATACCGATAAACCAGAAAGGTTGTTAGGACTTGTACAGGGGTTTGATGCAATAAGCAAAGCTTTTGATTTAGACTTTATAATCCCGTTACACCCACGTACCACCAAGCTTTTACAAAGTGCAGAAAATGCAGAGGCCAATGCCGTTTTACAAGCAAACCCGAAGTTGCATTGCATAGGTCCGGCAAGTTATTTAGATATGGTGGCTCTAGAAAGTGGCGCAACCCTAATCCTTACCGATAGCGGTGGCGTACAAAGAGAAGCCTACTTCTTTGAGAAGCCTTGCATTATTTTGAATGAAGAAACCCCTTGGCCAGAACTATTAGAACACGGATCTACCTTATTGGGAAGTACCCAACCTGAGCAACTTTTAGCTTGTGCAGAGCAACTGATGGCGGTGAAAGATAGCCTTCACTATCCACCCATTTTTGGCGATGGCAAAGCAGCAGAGTTTATTGTGGCTACCATTATGGAGAGCCACGGTTAACCTATGGTAAGCTTAACTCAATTTGCGGAAATGTCGCTTGCAATGCCCAATGCAAGCGAACATCCGCATTTTGAAAATATATCATTTAAGGCAAAGAATAAGATTTTTGCTACCTTAAATCCGATTGAAATAAGGGCTTGTTTAAAGTTAACGGCTGAACAGCAAGCCCATTATTGCGCGATAGTCGAAAACCTAATTTTTCCCGTTCCCAATAAATGGGGAACCCACGGGTGGACCTTAGTAAACCTTAAATTGATAAATACAGCCTTACTACAAGAAGTATTGGATTTGGCTTATAAGAATGTGGTGCAACCTAAACCTAAAAAGGTAAAATGAAGAATTTAATACTTATTGCTTTAGGTTTAATATGGTTGTTAACAGCTTGTAAAACAATTCCAAAACAAGAGGTTGATCCTTATACTTTTAATATAAAAGCAATATTTTACAGGCAACATAAAAGTTTTGAAAATCCAACCTATGTTTTGAAGGTGGTAAACAGTAATCTTATTGCTGTTTGTAATAACGAAAAAGAATCAACACAAACTTCCATAAAGCTGAGCAAGGCAGATTTAGATTCTATTCAATTTTTAAGCAGCCAAATAACCACTGGCGATACGAGCGGGTTATGGATGTCACATAGCTGGGGAGCAAACTTGTATATCAACGAACAGTTACTTTACAATCATCAGGTTTACAAATCAGGTGATAGTAGCGTCCACAACAAATTGATTTTATTTTTAAGGAGAAAGTCGCCAGTTAATATTGAATTCTACAGCCGTTGGTAATTGAAATTTACTATTGATTTCTTTAAAAGCAACATGTCCTACGCCCTGCAATTAGTATTGTACTGCCGTTATTTAATATATCCAAATATAAAAGGTAGCGTTTATTCAACAACGCCCTCGTCACTATGCTACGGAAACACCTCAGTAATTCGGCAAACTAGTGAATTATACAAAAAAGTTTAAAATCAATATCTAATTAGAATAGATCCAATTGAAAAACCTGCCGATGTCCCAATAAGCCAGCAGGTATCCCCTCTTTTTAACTCTCCACTTTCTATAGCATCGTGCATGGTAAGTGGTATTGAGGCTGCTATGCAATTTCCATATTTATGTAAGGTTTCTTTTACACGATCATTAGGGAGATTATTTTGCTTTTTAAACAAATTCAAACCCGCCTTTGAAGCTTGGTGAGGTATAATTACATCTACATCGGTCATTGTTATATCCATATTTTCAAAAAAGCTGTTTGTAAATATTTCCAGTTTGCTGAGTGAAAGCCGCAACAGATTCCTTCCGTTCATACTGAATGAATGTAGTGTTGGGCTATAATCCTGATACCAATTGCGGGAGCCTCCACCCTTAAGCATTGTATCGGCAACGCCTTCGCAAAAATTCATATTCACTCCCTTTATAAATTGAGAGTCAGTTTCTTCATCATATTCCAAAATAGCCGCTGCGGCACCATCACCGAAAAGGGTAAGTACTTCCCAATTCTCGGTATTTAGTCCTATAGAGGCTATCTCAGAACTTACAATTAATATTCGGCGGTATTGCTTACCATTTAATAGCGAAGCTGCAAATTCAAATGCCGTTACAAAACTAAGGCAGGTACTATTAATATCAATCGCTGGAATAGTACTTGCAACGCCATCTTTTATTTCACTTTTAATCATGCTTGCACTATTTGGTATGGGGTAATCATAAGTTGCTGCCGCCGAAATCAACATATCCACATCAGCCAGTTCAAGACCGCATTTAGAAAGGGCATTTTCAGCAGCCCGCGCTCCCATATAGGCGTTTGATTCAAAAGTAGTCCTGTGCCTTGATGCCACCCCAGAATTGGTTTCGGACCAACCAGCAGGAAGTCCATTTTGTAGCTCAATGACCTCAGAAGGCATGCACTCAGGTAGGTATTTGCCCATACCAAGTACTTTAATTGGTTTTGAGTAGCTCATTTCTAATTCTTTTTAATGTTGTTTCATTTTGCACTAGCAACTTGATGTCAGTAAATGAATAGTTTTTTCATAGGATTATTAATCAAATTGTTTGTAATCAAACCTGCCTTCTGTAATAGTAATTCGTTTACCCGATCTTTTATCTAAACCAGTAAACTGATAGGTACCTGAGTATATGAAAGTCGTACTATCTGCTCGAGTAAATATTACTGTTCCAGTGGCATTTTCATTAGTCATAAAATAGCCTTCTGGACCACTATAAGAGCAATAATTTTTAAATTCAAGCCAAGCAGGTGTAGGATTTGTTGATGTATTACATTTATAGACTTGACCAACTTTAGGTCTTCCATCTAAATAAATAGTAACAACTGTTCTATTTACACGGTCGGTCATCCACATCCAATAATACAATCTATTTAAAGAGCCTGAGCCCCAAAGACCTCCATCAATCTTTGGAAGATCATTTAAACTGTATGAATCATCCCTAGCGTACCATAATTTCCCATCCACATAACAACCAGCGGTATTTAAACCTTCGGTGGTGGCTGCTGGTAAGCCTGGTTCTTGGTCTTCTGTGCAAGCAGTTAAAAAACTGCTTATGAGAAGTATTAAAATGAATAGGTTTTTCATATTTATTCAGGATTTAAGATATTGTAATCGAACCTGCCTTCGGTAACAGTAATGGTTTTACCAGTTCTTTTGTCCTTACCTATAAAATTGAAAATGCCAGAAAATATACCTGTAAGACTATCAGCTTTTGTAAAAGTTACGGTTCCAGTTGCGTTTTCATTAGTCATAAAATAGCCTTCTGGTCCACTATATTCACAATAATTTATAAACTCACAATACGCAGGTGTTGGGTTGGTTGATGTTTTGCAGGTATAAGTTTTACCTTTTTGGGGCATCTCATCTAAGTAAATGGTTATAGATCTATTATCAATTCGATCTGTCATCCACATCCAATAGTACAATCTGCCACCTAATTCCCATACTCCTCCATCAATCTTTTGAAGGTCATTAAAGCTATAAGATTCCTTTCTTGCTAACCATAACTTGCCATCTACATAACAACCTGCGGTGTTTAAACCTTCGGTGGTTGCAGCAGGTAGGCCTGGTTCTTGGTCTTCCATACAAGCAGTCAAAAAACTGCTTAGTAGAAGTATTAGAATGAATAGCTTTTTCATAGGTTATAGGTTTAATTTTTTGCACTTTTCAAAGAAATATTATCTTGAAATAGTGCAATTATTTGAGCTGTCTTACAGTGTGTTGTAAATGTATGCAAGAACTATAACACAACAATAAAAAATCTAAAAATAAATTTCTTGACTTAAGGCTATTTTACCTTAAATTGAGTATTAACTATTTTATTTACAGGTGATTACATAACCAAGAAGCGCGCTGCCTATGGCAGCGCGCTTCTTGGTTTAATGCAAAACCTATGGTTAGAATAAACTATGCATATTCATACATTACTATCCTTCTATAGGCCAAGGATCGGTATATTGAGAAGTATTACTAATATCCCAGGTTTCTAACTCATCGTCAGTAAGCAAACATTGCTGCATTTCTATTTGAATTTTCGCTGCGTTCATAACCTGACCTATTATTACAAGCTCAGTTTCTCTATCGCCAAATAAGGGGTCCCATTTAGAAAGTATGTTTTTCCTGTTGGCAATAAATTCTGGGTGTGTTTCTCTTTCTAGCTTTTCTAAAGCTACCCACCAATAACCCGCAGGTTCCATTCTGAGCGAACCACCACTTTGGTTCCAAAGTAGGGCTCTTTCCGGTCTGCTGGCAATCCAAAACAATCCTTTAGAACGTACTATTTCAGGGTGCCATTTTTGATTGCAATAATCAAAAAAGCGTTGAGGATGAAACGGACGTCTGCTTCTGAAAACAAAACTACTAAAGCCATAGCTTTCCGTTTCTGGCGTGTGATTACCTTGTAGGGCTAATTCCTTCTGCCATATCTCGGTATTGCTGGCTTCTTCATAATCAAAAAGTCCTGTTCCTATAATTGTATCTAAAGATACTTTTCCAAAACTTGAATTAATGATTTTAGCTCTTGGATTCAGATTTTTTAATAGTCCTGTAATGTTATTAACCATAGCTGGCGAGGCTAAATCGGTTTTATTTAGAATAATAACATTGGCAAATTCAATTTGGTCAGTCAATAGATTTACTATAGGACGCACATCGTCTGGGTCGGCATCATTCAAATCCATTGATGCTACTGTTTCTATACCTCCAAAGTGTTCAGGAAAATTAAGAGCGTCTACAACGGTAACCATTGTATCAATTTTTGCAAACTTGCTTAAATCCGTCTTGCCATCTTCACTCACAAAAGAAAAAGTTTGGGCTACTGGCACAGGTTCAGATATACCAGTAGATTCTATAAGTAAGTAATCGAATTTGTTTTCTTTGGCTAGTTTTTCAACTTCTATCATTAAATCTTCTCGCAAGGTGCAGCAAATACAGCCATTGCTCATTTCAACCAAGCGTTCTTCTGTTCGAGAAAGTTGTGTTTCTCTGCCTATTGTAACTGAATCAATATTCAATTCAGACATATCGTTTACAATTACTGCTACTCTTAGTCCTTCCTTATTATTGAGTATATGGTTAAGCAACGTAGTTTTACCAGCACCCAGAAATCCTGATAGTACAGTTACTGGCAAAAGTTTCTTTGTATTTGTTCTTTGGCTAATCATTTAACAAAGCTAAAACAAAGAAATCCAAAATGCAACATTGTTGCATTTTGGATTTCTAATTGAGGGCAGACAAGAGCTTAGTTAAAGGTTACTCTATACTGCACCAATGGGAATAGTCCTAACTGATAAGTAGTGCCCACTCTGTTCTTTTGCGCATCGTAAGTTTGGGAGAATACGTTACGGTTGTTAAACAGGTTCTGTAAATCCAGATACCATTCTTGCATTAATCGCTTGCCGTTTCTGCGGTAGGTAATCTTAAAATCGGTACGGAAATACGCCTTAGAAACATCTGAAAAGGCTTTATCGTCCATATATATCGCTTCGCCCTTAGCTGCACTGGCTTGTAGGTCTATCGGGGTTAAACGTCTTCCACCAGCTGCGGTTAGTTTAATATCCAAGGCAATGGTATTCTTCTCGCCAAACTTCCATTCTTTACCCGCCAATAAGTTGGTTACATAGTTACCATTGAAGGCGGTATTGCGCCATACTTTATCGCTGCCTTGGTATTCAGATTGGTACAAACTATTGCTGAACAAGAAGTAATACCCTTTGGTAAAGAATCGCTCTAAGGTTAGTTCTACCCCGTAGTTTCTACCAATGCCTTTGTTTACAAGGCTATCTTTATCGACATAGTTAAAATCGGCTCCATCGTTTAATAGGCTGGTGCTGCTGCTTTTCTGTTCTACTGGCACATTGGATAACGACTGATAGTAAGTTTCTGCTTTCAAACGCAAGTTGCTACCCAAACTGCGCTTATAACCCAACACAAAATGATGCGCTTTGGTAAGTCCTAAATCGGTATTCGTTCTAAAGGTACCGCCTTGCCCATCTCTGGTTTCATAAAAGTAAGCAGATAGCGGCTGCATTTGGCTGTGCATCCCATAGCCCGCATTCAAGCTGCTATTTTCGGTCAGCTTGTAAATGGCTCCTGCTCTTGGTTCCACAAAAGAAGCCGACTGGTTCAATGCTAAATAAGTGCTATGCAAACCTGCATTAAAGGTCAATCGCTCAGTGGCTACATATTGCCCTTGCACAAATGCCTGGTACAAAAAGGTACTGCCTTCTTCCTTTTTTAAGGGCTGCCAATAGGTTCTGGCGCCTTCGGTTCTTAATACACTATCTTGGAAGGAATAACCTAATCTATCTACAAATACGCCTCCGCTCAAAGTAGTGCGCACATTCAATTTATGATTCAAGAAATACCTTGCAGAAAACCTGTTGGTCTGGCTGTTATCTCTGTAAAAAGGTATCAGATTATTGTAATCAACCTTGCCGCTTCCGTTGGTTTCTAAACCAATGCTATCGTTTTTGGCACGGGCGGTATTCCCACTTGCCGAAAGGACTATTCTCTGGTAGGTACGCTCATTAAAGAACTGCTTAAATACCAAACCTGTGGTTCCCATACGGGTTCTATAATCTAGATTTTGTCTGGCACCGCTGTAAAAACTTGTAGTATCGGCATCTTTACCAAGGAAGTTAATCTTACTAAAACCACCGATACCATACCAACTTAAACTGGCATTCTTGCTCAGTTCAAAATTCATTTTAAAGCTAAGGTCTTGGTAATAAGGCACTGCGCTACCTGTACCTAAGTTAAAGCCTACTGCCTGAAAAGCGGCTAAGGTGCTATAACGATAATTAATCAAGTAGCTTGAACGACCTCCTTTTTTGAAAGGACCTTCCAAACCTGCTTCAAATCCATTAAACCCGATCTGACCCATATACTCACGCTTATCTGAATTGCCCTTACGCATTTTAAGGTCGAATACCCCAGCATAGGTATTGCCATAGCCTGCAGGGAAGGCACCCGTTAAGAAATCTGATTGGTCTAATACGTTATAATTCAGCATACTTACTGGCCCGCCAGTAGCACCTAAAGCACCAAAATGGTTTGGGTTGGGAATATCTGCCCCTTCCATACGCCACAACACCCCAGCAGGAGAATTACCACGGATAATGATATCGTTACGAGAATCGTTATTGCTTACTACGCCAGCGAAGTTTGCTGCCATACGTCCTGGGTCGTTACGACTACCAGCATAGCGACTGGTTTCTTCCATATTTAAGGTAGAAGCAGATACGGTAACAAATTCATTATTAATCAATTCACGTTTGCTTTCCTTGGCGGTTATCACCACATCAGCAGAGCTTACTAGGCGTTCTTGCAAGCCAATATTGAGGGTAAGTTCCTTGCCTGAAGTAAGCAGGATATTCGGGATAACCCTTTCTTCATAACCAAGCATTGATATTTTGATAGCTTGCCTGCCTTGCGGTACTTTTTCCAGACGAAAATTCCCGTTAATATCAGTTGTGGTGCCTTGTAATGGATTGGAGTTAACCACTACAATTACTGCCCCTACCAATGGGTAATTACTTTGGGCATCGGTTACTTGTCCGCGAATGGTTTGCACGTTTTGCGCCCAAGCACCAAGACTTGTAAGCAATACTAAGAGTGTTGTAAATACTGATTTCATTGTACGTATTGGGTAAAGATACTGAGTGAGTTTATATTGATGATCGGGGTTGTTTGATTACCGATTGCAAAGTTGAGCAGCCCCCAACCCACTGGTATTATTGGCGGGATAAAAACAAGCTTTGGGACGAATGGAGGGACAAAAACAGTGTTTGCGGCACTTTGAGCACGTTGTGGGATGAAGGGATGGGATGAAAGTTAAACTCAAAATGAAAAATGAAGGAATCGGCTTTTTGTCTGAACTGTTAACCAGCAGATTTATTTGAGTCCTCAAACAAAAAATGTATGCTTGTAAATTGCGCTTAAGTAAGCGATGGATTTCACTTACCCTGTTTGAAGTCTAAGTATTAAGTTTGCTAGATATTAACCCTTGAAAATAAGAAACCGATAGTTTCAGCAACCAGCACTAATTTTCACAAAAAATGAAAACAACCTTTTCTATTTTAATAGCATTTGGCGTAGTCCTTTTCGCCCAGATCCTGACCTCCTGCTCTGAAACTCCTAAAATAAGTACCACACTGTTAGCTCCAGATACTATGGAAAACCTACCAAATCCAGTGGTGTATTTTGAGATACCCGTAACCGATATAGAAAGAGCAAAGCAATTTTATAAGGCAGTATTCAATTTTTCCTTTGACAAAGAAAAGATTGATAATAATGAAATGGCACTCTTCCCATTTCATGAAAAGGCTACAGGTATTTCAGGGGCTTTAGCGAAGGGAGAAATATATAAACCGACCATTGAGGGCGTTTTAATATATTTCAACACCCCAAATATTGACGAAACCTTAAAACGAGCTACCATGCACGGTGCTAAAGTGTTATACCCAAAAACTGACAACGGAATAGGTTTTGTTGCAGAGTTTCAAGATTCAGAAGGGAATAGAATAGCCTTGTTTCAAGTATATAATTAGGTAACTGAAGATTTGAAAAAAAACCTTTTACCATAAGCTCTTCTAATATTCAATTAGCAATTACCTCCAATTCCAGGTTTTAGGTAAAAAGAAACATTCACTCTATCAACAAACCAATACACAAGATTTTGGTTAAAAAGTTAAAACGATTTCTTGTCTAAATTATACTACTACAAAAGCAATATCGTTTCGTTCAAAACCCTAAATACCCTTAATCTTTCCCAATGAGATTCTATTCAAAACTACTTACACTAGTGGTTTTCACTACACTAGGTACCTTGTTATCGTCTTGCAACAACGATGAAGGCTCAGCCCCAAACACTCTAACTTGTAACCTAGCATCGGCTACAATTGTAGATAGTGAAGGATTTTATAGTGCAGCCTTTAACTATAACAACCAAAGGCAAATAACAGGATTTAATGATTCTGAAGGTAACGTAGTTCTTAATTACCAGCCAGATAAGGTATTCGCAAACATTGACTCCGGTGCTTTTATCGATACAATGTTCCTTCAGAACGGTCAATGGTCTAAGTCAGTTTCCAGATATCCTTTCGAAAGCAGTAATAGACCTGGCACTTTATATAATAGAATTATTACCACACCCGTAATTGCTGATGGGCTTATTACCCAACTTAATGTACTCACCATTGAAGAAACAGAAGAAAATGGTCAAATAGCTACGCGAGATAGTTCTTTAGCTACCTACAATCTTACCTATAATGCCTTTGGCAATGTAACATCAATTAGAAATGCTGCTAACCAAGAAGGTGGAAACATTGATTTCGTTTATGCTGATAGCACCAAAAACATAAAATCTAATAGTTACTTTAACTTTATATTTCTGGCAGAATATTTCTTAGAAGATAATCTGGTAGCTGTATTAACAGGTAAAATAAATCTGTTCAGAAACCCACCATCTAGGATTACTAATGCCGATTTTCCTTCAGATAGAATTACCTTTATTGGCATAAAAGCCGATGTAAATAATAACTTGAAAGAAATAAATGGCACCAGGGCAGAAAACCCTGGACCACCTTCAGAAAGATTTTCTTTCACTTATGATTGTAAATAAGGGCGTAACACAGCCAATTTAAGTTCTAATACACTATTAACTAAACCAATAAACCCCACTTCTAAATAGGATGTTCAACAAATCAAAAGCAGTTTCCTTAGCCCTAATTGCAGCACTAGGCACCTTTCTTTGGTCTTGCAACGACGATGAAAGCTCAACCCCAAACACCCCAACTTGCAACTTGAAAACAGCAACCACAGGCCTAGGAGCAGATGCTGAACTTCTTAATTTTACTTATAATACTCAAAACCAGCTTACTAGCATAGCAAGTCCTAGCATAAATGGCAATCTGATTTACCAAAACAACCGCGTTATCCTTAGCCTCCCAGGAGTTGGCATTGCCGATACTATGCTTTTACAAGGAGGAAAATGGTTTAGCTCATACAGTTCTTCTGAATTTGAGGAAGATGATTCAACGGTTACTAAAATTAATACTAAAATTACCCCAACTTTTACAGGTAATTTGGTTACTCAAATAAAATCTGTTTCTATTGAGGAAACTCGGGTTAACGGTGTTCTTGAATCCACTGATAAGGATAGTATTATTACTACTTTAACTTACAACGATAAAGGAAACGTAATTAGAATTGCCCAGCCAGGAAGAGGCAGTTATGAATTTTCCTATTCAGATACTACAGCCAATGTTAAAGTTAACAACTACTTTAACGGTTCCTATTTTAGTGAATTCTTAGGTGAAGGAATTATTCTGCCTTTTCTAACAGGTAATTTAAAACTTTGCATTGCCCCACCATCGTCAGTCTTTAATTCACAAACTCCAAATGAAAAAGAGTTTTTTAGAGGAATAAAGTCCGATGCCAACAAAAACCTTACGGAAATCAGTCTGTATGAAGGCATAAGCACCAATCCATTTGATACCTATAAATTCACTTACGATTGTAAGTAACAAATGCCCCAACCTAAATAACTCAAAGCACCGCCCATAGCGGTGCTTTTCCTTTTCTTGAAATAGTTAAACCCTATAACAAGTCAGTAAGCTGGTTTACGCGGTTTTAGAGGTCCCTCATTTTGCTATAAAATTTTTATCCATATGCATATAAATCCTTTATTATTGATTATCAATTATTTAGTATTATCTTTACTTATTAACTCACTAAAATTTTAAGGAATTTTTATTGTCTTAAGCAACCTTCACTGGCATTGTAGCATTTACTAACCTGAAGACACTTGCCGGCGTCCTTCAAAAAGTACAAGTTCAAAACTCGAATTTCATTACCACAAAATCTTTCTAATAACAATGAAAACTATTTTCCGTCCCTTCTTACTCCTTGCAGTTCTTGCTCCTACCATTTTCCTTTCTTCTTGCGGTGGCGACGACGATACCCCATCTACGCCAAGTACTCCATCTAATGAGTGTGTAATTGCAACCGATTCTTCAAGCGAAGGTGTTGCTATAATAACTGTCAACTCAAACAACCAAATTACAGGTATAAGCAGTGCCTTGCTTAATGCCACCTTTACCTCAGCTGGCGATAGCACCTTCTTCAACATTAATTCAGATACACTGCAATTGAGAGAAGTGCTGTATAAAAACGGCTCTAATTGGGCCAGATCGGTTCAAACTATAGCTTTCCAAAGTCCAGATTTTCCTGGTACAATGTTCCAAAGCATCACCACTACAACTCCTACCTATAACTCAGGTAAAATTAGCAGCTTAAGAAGTGTACAAGTTTCAGGTGCTAAGGTGGGTAACTTGTTTACTCCTATTGGTTCTGCAATAACTTCTGATTATGCATTTACTTATAATGCCGATGGTAATATTACCAGAGTATCTGTTACTGAAGCTGGTTCAACCACCAACTACAACTACACTTATGCTACCAACACCGTAAGTAAAGCCAATGTGTTCTTGTTTGAAAATGCCTTTAGCGCATCAACTCCAAGCAACTTCTTGCCAATTGTTTTAGGATACTTTGTTCCTTTCAATAAAATGATAACCAAAATGGAACATCCTGATGGTAGCTTAACGTTCAGCAACGTAACTACCGATTCTAAAAACAATGTAAGCCGTTATACAATGACTGGAACAGGCGATGAGGAAGAAAACAGCAGTGCTGTTAAAACTACTTACGTTTGTAAATAAGGTTTTTAGTAAATAAAACACCCAAAACCTAGCTATCAGTTAACTGATGGCTAGGTTTTTTATTGGCGGCTATGGTAAAAACCAAAGAAAATTAGTTGTATTTTGTTAAAATATTCATTTAATTTCGGTTCACTAATTAAAACTCCTTTCATGAAAAAAGCATTACAATTACTATTGTTTGTTCCACTAGCCCTTTTTTATGGTTGTGGCGACGATCCTGCTCCTGCTGCTGAAAAAATAGACTGCCAAGCAAGCCAATTTACACTTTCAGCTGCTGGCTTTCAGCCTGCTACTATTACGGTGGGGCTAAATGCTAATAACAAAATAACTTCAGTTAATGGCGCAGGCTTAGCTCTAACCTTTACCCACGCAGGCGATAGTGTTTCCTATACTTCAGGTACCACCAAAGAAGTTGCTTTTATAGAAGGCGGCAGAGTAGTTCGTCATGAATACAAACCAGCCAACCCTGGCACTGGCGCAAGAATTGAAAACCGATTATTAGGCACCTTTATTTACAGCGGTAGCCAGCTAACAAAAGTAGTCTATAAGAACTTTAACTTCAGCTTCGGACCTACCAATAACTCGATTTCAACCACTCAGTTAAACTCTACTGAATATACTTTTAAGTACGATGCTAACGGAAATTTAACAGGTGTAGACCATACACTAATACCAGTAGGTGGCGGTGCAGTACCAAATGCCTATAAAACAATGTTGCTAACCTATACAAACGTGGCTATGCCTCGTTCAGCAACAGTGCCATTCTTCTCTGTTAACACCCAAATTTTTGAATCGTACTTATTAGGCTTTAATACGCAACTTAAGTTATTCAAGAATATCCCAGCTACTTTTGGCTATACCGATAGGTCTCAAAATCCTGTGGAAGTAAGGGCATTTACCTTTACCCCAACCGTTAATGCCACAGGTAATATCAGTAAACTGCTTGAAGTTACTACTGCAAGAACCAATACTTTTGAATTTACTTATAAGTGTCCTTAATATTTAGGCACCTGTAAAAGAAAAAATATAGGGGTAATAATGTTGTGCATTATTACCCCTTTTCGTTTTTATAAAGAGCAGTACAACCAAATGACTAAATTTTGAGTCTTGGTAGTATAGTGAATTAACCACCAATTGTTTAGTTACTACAACCCTTATCACAATGCTCCCGAAATTCAAATTATCTCTTTTAGCGTCTGCTTTTTTTCTGGCTACTGTTCTGTTTTCATGTAAAGACAACGACCCAACACCTGATAATCCGAAGGAGGAAAAACCTTGCCTCATAAGTCAATCGGCAATGAGCGATTTTCAGCTTAATTATCTTTATGATAATAAGAGTAGGCTTTTGGAAGTAAACTCATCGTTCGGAGGCAAGCAAACATTTAGGCATATATCAGATACGCTTGTGGAGGAAGGCAACTTAAATACCGCAATCAATTCAAACAGAGTTAGTTATTTACTCATGCCAAATGGCAACCTGAAATCAATTATTACTGAAATGTGGAACCCACAGTTTGGTTTTGGATTGGTTCAAGCCACAATCAGTAAGCAAGATTATGTTTACTTACCAAATGGAAACTTTTCAGAACTAATCACATACGATGCCAACTACTTTGTAGATAGTGCCACTGGTAGGCCTTTAGGCAATATAAGATTAAAGAAAAACGGCAAAACCATAGTAGGCTATAATACAGCAAATGAGATATTAACTGTAAGCTCATACTATATAAACCCAGATGGAACAGAATTTTTAAGTACCAACGAAAATGTAACTGCTTACCAAACTGACGAAACTGGCAATGCCAATGCCTTATCTGCTTATTGGTTGCAAATGAGCGGACAAAGCCGAAATGTGGCAATAGGTAAGCCTCTATTCTTGGGTAGTAAGGTGCCAAAGGTATTTGAATCGAATGGCGGCTTTACCAATTCCAAAAGAACGCTTACGTTCCGCTTAAACGAACTTAAGCAAGTGCAAACCATAGAAGAAGAAATGGATACCGATTTTGGATTTCCTTTCACCAATACAACCAACTTACAGTGGATTTGTCCATAAAAAAGGGGAGCTTTCGCTCCCCTTTTTTATGGTATTTAATTGTTTTATAAATACTTATGAGGTATAAGGTAATTGGTTACATAGTCAGTAACACCTTCTTCTAAGGTATGAAACTTATGTGGGTAACCAATACCAAATAGCTTGCCCATATTGGCTTCAGTAAAATATTGATAATTATCTCTAATATCGGCAGGGGTATCAATAAAGCCAATTACTGGTTCCTTTTCCATAGCTTTAAAAGTACTGGTAACTAGGTCTAAGAAAGTACGGGCTTTACCACTTCCAAGGTTATAGATACCACTATTTTTGCGGTGGTGCATCAGGAAGTAACAAACGTTAATTAGGTCTTTCACATACACAAAATCACGCATCTGACCTCCATCGGTAAAGTTGGGGTTATGGCTTCGGAACAAGTTCATACTACCCTTTTCCTTAATTTGATTAAAAGCGTGCATAATTACCGATGCCATTCTGCCCTTATGATATTCATTAGGTCCGTAAACATTAAAGAACTTTAAGCCTGCCCAAAAGAACGGCTTTTCATCTTGTTCCAGCGCCCAAACATCAAAGTCCTGCTTCGATTGTCCGTAAGGATTAAGTGGTTTCAAGCTTGGAATATCAGCCTCGTTATCGTCGTAACCTAATTCGCCAAGTCCATAGGTGGCAGCACTACTCGCATACACTAGCGGTATTTGATAAGCACAACAAGCCTTCCATATTTGTTGAGAGTAATGCAGGTTTAGTTCATTGAAAATGTTTACGTCAAATTCTGTGGTATCAGTACGGGCACCAATATGGAAAATGAACTCTACTTCTTCGTGGTTGGCTTCTAACCAAGAATGGAAAACACTTCTTTCAACGCGCTCCTTAATTGTTTTGCCTTCAAGGTTTACAAGTTTCTCTGTCTTGGAGAAGTCATCAACAGCAATAATAATTTTAAAGCCTTCACTATTAAGCTTTCCAATTAAAGCAGAGCCAATAAAACCTGCTGCACCAGTTACAACAATCATATAATTTTAGTTCAGATGGGCAATTTCGTGTAAATTTCCCTACGAAATGAAAACGAAGTTACTCCTGCCCATTATTTTTCTGTTTGTCTTAGTATTTACCGCCTGCAAAGAAGGTAAGTCTGGTATTAAACAAACAGAAACAACCCGTGTATTTACAGATGCCGTTGGTGATACTATTACAGTACATTCCCAGCAGCCAAAGGTAATGGCATTGAGTCCTGCCCTTACAGAAATGCTGTTTGCAGTATTGCCATATAGCCAGATTTTAGCAGTTTCCCAGGCGTGTAATTTTCCTGAAGCTGTAAAAAAGAAAAAGCGAATCAACACCTATCCACTTGATATTGAAGGTGTAATTGCCATAAAACCAGAGGTGGTTTTTTATGAAGAAGGCTTTATATCGGCTGAAAGTATAAGCCAGTTAAGAAGGTTTGGGATACAAACCTATGCATTTAGGTACAATAAAGTAGTTGATGTTTTTAGCTCTATTAAGCAAATTGGAATAATGTGCGGCTATCCAGAAAAGGCAGAAAATCTAGCTAAATCATTACAAAACCAAGCCGATAGCCTACAACTTTCTAACCCGAACCCATTAAAGACTTTGGCCATAATATCTGCACAACCCGTTTACGTGTTTGGGAAAGGGACCATCTTGTCTGAAATAATTGAAAAGGTAGGCGGTTCAAACGTTGTTGATAGTGCCTATGGACGGTACCCAGAAATACAACGAGAGGCCCTTTTAAAAATGAACCCTGAGGTGATTTTAGGTGGCACTTATGCAGAATTAGATTCAGCTTTATTTTCCAAGTATCCAGAACTGAAGGCCATTACTGCTTATCAGAATAAACAATGCTACCCTTTAACCTCAGATTTAGTAAGCCGACCTAGCCCTAGAATTGTTCAGGCAATGAAAGAAGTGAAGATGGCCTTAGAGTTAGCAAAAAAGCAAGTAGATAAATAGCTAAACATCTTAAGTGAACTTTATTGGTTTCTAGCTATTAGCCAAAATATACTCTGCTGCCTCTAGTACAGAGCTTGCTACGGTTTCAGCCAGCGGGTGGTGGGTTTCTTTTAAGGTGGGCACTAAAATAGCCTTTACACCTATGCTTTGGGCTGCTTCAATATCCCTACCTGCATCACCCAAAAGCCAGCAGTTTTCTGGTTTGGCATTATACTTTGCTAAACCACGTTCCAGCATTAGGCTACCTGGCTTTTTCATCAGGCTTTTGCTAGTAACATCGGTATAAGGAGCATAGTATAGATGATCCAATACATTATTACTTGCCTCCTGAAACTTCTGATGCAGCAGTTTTACTGCCTCAGCGGTATATAAACCTTTGCCAATACCACCTTGGTTAGTAACTACGACCAGTTTATAACCTGCATTTTTCAGCTTCCAGCAAGCTTTTATACTTCCTTCTGGAATGCGCCATTCTTCAAGTCTAAAAACGTAATCGCCTATCTCTTCATTCAAGATACCGTCACGGTCTAGGAAAACGATTTTATTCATCGTATAAAAAAGCCTTAATGATTTACTAAGGCTTTGGATATAAAGGTAAGAGCTATTTTAAAATGTAGGCCAAGGTGTATAACGCTTGCTCTTCATTTTCCTATACACATTGTTCTTATCGGCTTTAAAAGGAACAAGGTATGCAATGGCTATTTCGTGGCTATTGCCAAGTCTTGGGAACCTATTTGGATTGTTAAATGCAAAATCATAGCTATAGGATAAAGTAATACCTTTTAGCTTGTAGCCTGCCATTACACTAAAGGCATCGCCTCGTTCTTTGCTGGTGCCTGAATTAGAGCCTTGATAAAACACCCCACTTAGCCAACGGTTAAAGAAAACATAGGTTCCAAACTCAAACCGCCTGAAAGTGAATTGGGTATTATAATTAGCTAGAATACCTATGGCGTTACTCTCATCGTCAAAGCAGTTATCTTGGAGGAAAATCTTATAACCTGCGTGCACTGTTGTTCTAATTGGCAGCCTATCTGTTCCATCCTGTAATAGACTTTGGTCTGGTTGGTTCAAGTGACGAGCAGAAACCCCTATCCAAAAATTGCGTTCGTAATACATACCGCCCAATCCAAGGTCAAAAAAACCTGTTTGTAAGTTAGGCAATACTTCATTAGATGGTCTGCCGCTATTGATTTCATCGTTAAACAGCAGGTTACTATAATTCAAATCTCTGCGGAAGTAGTTACCATATATACCCATACGGAAAAACTTATTCTTTTTAATTTGTAATTGGTAAGCATAAGTAAGTCCGGCATCGGTACTGCGGTAACCTCCAACACCCTGCTTATCGGTTTGCAAAGTGATGCCTACTCCACTATTGAAGTTTTCAATAAAGTAATCGGCAGTCAAACTGTAAGTAATAAACCTTCCTTGGGAATTAGTAAACTGATTACGGAAGTTATTGACTACCCTTGGCACATTGGTAGTACCAGCAAAAGCTGGATTCAACGATAGAGGTGATGCATAAAACTGACTAAATAGAGGGTCTTGTGCTTGTACTGTAAGTGTGGCTAACAGGTTAACCACAAACAATAAAACTGAAAATTGAAGTATCTTTTTCATCATTTATAAAGGTGGTATAGTGTTAACGGATTAAAGTAACATCGCCGAATTTTACTTCGGTTTGGCCATCTGCAAATTGAACGTCTAAGCGATAGGTATAAGAACCTCCTGGGCAAAGTTTGCCTTGGTGGTAACCATTCCAGCCCTTTTCTTTATCCTTGCTTTCAAACATAAGCTGTCCCCATCTATTGTAAATTTCCAATCGGAAGCTTACGGCCCCTCGGGTTACAGGATAGAACACATCGTTCAATTCAGTATTGAAAATACTACCGTCGTTTTCGAAGTCAGGATTTGGCGTAAATGCATTAGGAATTAGAATACGCGCTGTTTTCTCTACCTCAATTACATCTCTAATAGCAAATGTATCGGCACATCCATTGGCATTGTAGGCAATGAGTGTAACTGTATAGCGACCACTTTGCAAATACTTATGTTCAGGGGTTTCTAAGCTACTGGTATCACCATCGCCAAATTGCCATAAGTAACGGATAGCGCCTCTTGAGTTATTATTAAATACAACTCGCTCATCGGGCACTACAAAGTTGTTCAATACATCAAAATTAGCTTCTGGTTTAGTTGAAATGGTGATAATGCCATTCTTAACTACATTGGTACTGCCACCTAAACCAACTACAGTTAGTCTTACAGTGAATGTACCAGGACGTAAATAAACGTGGGTAGGGTTCGGATCAAAGCTAGAACCACCATCGCCAAATTCCCATTGGTAAAACCTTGCACTTACAGCTGTACTAGTAAAAGTAACTGGTAACCCAGGACAACCCCTGCCATTCGTAAAGGTAAAATCGGCTGCAGGTACTCCTTGGATTATCCTAACCACTTGGCTGAATTCGCTACTACAACCGAGGTTATTAAACACCCTTTGGGTAATAGTGAATGATGTGTCTAGCGTACTTGTAATATTATAAGTATGCGTTACTTGACTACCGTTATTAGTATCTAATCGGCTGCCATCGCCATAGTTCCAAACGCTTATATAGCCTTGCGGATTGATAGCCCGGTTCAGAATAGTTACTGTGGTTACAGGCTGGGTAAGCACAGGCTGCTGCAATTGGAATAGTGCCACTGGATTAGGCGTAACTCTTATGTTTCTGAATGAAGTATCGGCACAACCGAAACCATTTCTCACAATCAATCGCACTCGATATACCTCATCTGAATTATTTCTATTGATGAATGTATGCACTGGGTTGGCTTGCAAACGCTCATCAGGACTGCCATCGTCCCACGACCATTGTACTGAGGCAAATCTTGTACTTTGGTTAAAGAAGGAAATGGTTGTTCCACTACAAACCGCAGTATCCGAAGGTACGAAAGCCGCATTTGGCACACCAAAAATAGTGATGATACGAATTAGTGTATCAGTACAAACTATTTGACCGCCTTTACGAACGTTGGCGATGTAACGCAAGGTAAAGGTGGTATCGTCCGAACCAGTATAAGTATAAACCTTATTAGGCTGTGCCGTAGTTTGGTCTGGGCTACCATCGCCGAAAATCCAGCGTTGTTCGGTTGCACCAGTTGTTGCATTTGCCAAGTTTAAACGGAATGGACTACAACCAGTAATATTCAGATCGAAACCAATGTTAGTGCGCAAGGCAGGGTAAAGAGGTATTGTTTGTTCGGCAGTATCTGTACAACCAGAAGGAGAAGTAACAATAAGTCTGATGGTTCTACTTAAGGTATCTACACCATTGTTTCGGTACTGATAAATGAGGTTAGGACCACTAAATGTGCGCGTTCCTTCACCTACAAACCAAGTATAGCGGGCATTGGCAGGAGCTTCTACAGCATTGGCTTCTATGCCTACCACACCACATTCATTGCCACCAATAAGGTTAAACTGAGCAATAGGTTTTGCCCTTACCCTAATGGTGCGTTCAGTAAATGAACTACAACCCGTAAATCGATTCCTTACAGAAAGACGAACGATATAAGTAGTATCTACAAAAACAGGAGAAGGGAAAATTACAACTGGGTTTCTGTTCACACTATCTATACGACCTGTGCCGAAATCCCAACGCCAATTGGTAACAGAGTTAGAGATAATACCCTGGAATTGAACAGGGTATGGCGCACAGCTTACGCTATCGGCAAGTAAAATTCTACTTACCAATTGTGGATTTACTACTACTGGTAAGGCAGCAGTATCTGAACAACCACTTATGCGGTTTACTGCAATTAACTTCACAATGAAGTTTTCTGGTCGGTCACTTAAATGGCTGTAGGTATAGTTAAACCCAGCGGTATCTAATCTTGGACCTATTACATTGCCATCGCCCATATCGAAGAAGAACTCTTGGGCACCAAGAGTACCTAAGGCATTTACTCGCACTTGGTTACCAGAACATATAGGTGAACCAAAAATATTGAGCTGTGCCACAGGACGGGCAAAAATGCGGATAGTACGAGCAATAGTATCGCCAGAACAAATGATGCTGTCTCCTTCTTGATACCAGCCTACATACTTTAAATTATAAGTAGTATCTCTTACTCCTGAATAGGTATAAGTTTTTGTTGGTTGACGTAGATTGCTCGTTGTACCATCACCAAAAATCCAAAGGTGTTGGTTGGCTCCAATAGTATTGTTAGTAAAGTTCAACGGAAGGTTAGCGCAACCTGTTACAATGTTGGTTCCTGATAAGCGGGTTTGCAAGGCTGGATAAACTATTACCGATTGGCTGTATTCAGCAAAGCAACCGCTTATGCCTGTTACGCGCATTCTTACCAAATAAGTAATTGGCACATTAGTACCATTAAAGTAAGTATGGCTAAAGGTTGCGCTGTTTGTAGTAACCACAGTGCCATCGCCCATATCGTAACGGTAAATACGGTTGGCAGGAATGGCAGTAGCCAATAAGTTCACTTCCACATTGCCACAGAAACCACGAGAAGCAAGGGTAAAGAAAGCAATTGGGGCAGCCTTAACTCTAACTGATACACTGCTTTCAGAACGGCAGCCCGTAATTGTATTTTCAGCACGGAGACGAACTTGATAAACCGTATCGGCAGAGCGACCTGCATATTGGTAAGTTAAAGTGCGGTTGGTACTATCTTTAGTGCCATCACCAAAATCCCAAACAAACTTATCGGCACTGGCTGAAATTAAAGAATTGAATACCACTTGGTAAGGGGCACAGCCTGAAGTATCGCTGGTTTCTATCACTGCACTTACTTGAGGGGCCACAGTTACTAATACCGAACTAGTATCGGAACAGTTTGCCGCAGTATTGGTGGCAGTTAAAGTGACCCTAAAGGTGCGAACTACCGCAAGGTTATTTCTAAAATTAAAGTTTACAGCAGTATCTGAAGTAGTAAGGGTTTGTCCATCGCCGAAATTCCAAGTAAACTGATTGGCATTCCTACTTAATGAAGCACCCAAACGAACCACCGTACCATCACAAACATTATTGTTTGAGGCGGTTGCATTAGCGAAAACTTGCTTACCAACTCTAATTACTTGGGTAATGGAATCGCCTTCACAAACTACAGTACCTGCTGTTTCGGTCCACGCTACAAACTTTAAGATATAAGTAGTGTCGGTACGGCTACCCGTGTAAGTATAAACCTTATTCGGGAATTGAGCTGCGCTAGTTGTACCATCGCCAAAGTTCCATAGGTAGCGGTTGGCACCTACTGTTCTATTAGTAATAGGCAAGGTAAATGGTGAACAACCATTGATATTCACGTTCGGACCTAAATCTGATTGCAGGCGAGGGTAAATGATAAAGGTTTGTTCGGTGGTATCTAAACAACCACTACCTGAGCGTACAATTAAACGGATAGTCCTGGTTAAAGTATCTGTACCAGAATTGATATAGGTATAAACTGTTCCTGGTGAAGTGTTGCTCAGGGTGTTACCATCGCCAAAGTTCCAATCGTAGAACAAGTTGGCGGGACGCACTTCTGAATTTAATGCGACTCTTAAGCTACCACAGCCACCTGTTTCAGAAGCAGTAAATTGTGCCAATGGTTTCGCCCTAACTCTTATTAATTGTGTAACCGTATCGGTACATCCTGATGGTGTATTGATAGCAATCAATTGAACCAAATAGGTAGTATCTAAAGCACGACCTACATAGGTGTGGTCAGGTGCAAGATTGGTTGAATCAATAGTGCCATCGCCAAAGTTCCAATAGAACTTATTAGCAGCCGAGGAAATAATACCGCTAAATGTAGCCTTAAATGGTGCACAACCATCGGTAGTAGCAATGCCCATTCTTGCTCTAATGGTTGGGAATACCGTAACTACCAATTGTGCAGTATCAAAACATCCTTCGGCAGTGTTTTCTGCTTTCAGAATTACACGGTATTGGCGAGGGGCTTCTTCTAAATTATCGTAAGCGATAGTTACCACACTATCGACAGTAACTTGCTTTACACCATTGCCAAAATCCCACTCAAAGCGGTTGGCACGTAAGCTGTTTTTAGCCGAGAAGCGATACACTGCTCCTGTACATTGAACGGTATCGTTTACAGTGAATCTGGCAACTGGTCCACGTACTAAACGAACTGTTTTAACTACGGTATCGGCATAAATGGTTACTGGCGAGTATATCTTATACGCTACCATGGTGAAGGTATAAGTAGTATCGTTCAAACCTTCATAACGGAAAAGCTGCCCTGGTCTGCGTTCGGTACTAAATGTGCCTGGCGCATTGCTAAAGGTCCAGTTAAGGGCATCGGCACTATCAGAAATAGAGGTTACCTGAGAAAAAAGTGCGTTACAGTCTGTAGTATCGCTTAGGGTAAAGTCAAATTCTATACGAGGGAAAACCGTAATATTTTGGATTGCAGTATCTAAACAACCATTCACATTACGCGTTATCAACGAAACTGGGAATACCTGAGTTTGTCTGGTATTGTTAACTAAAGTATAGGTAAGGTTGCCACTGGTACGGTCAATCGTTCTGCCGTCAATCAGGTAACGCCAAGCAATAATGCCTGCTTCACCACCTCTAAAGTTTACAGTGAGTGGAGTTATGCCTTCGCTTAAGTCAGTAATTAAGGTAGCGTTAGGTTTAGCACGAACTCTTATTGCCACAACTTGGGTATTTGAACAACCTAAAGCAGCATTAGCACCTGTAACTCTTACTTGGTAAATGGTATCTCTAGTTGTATTATTTACGAAAGTATGGCTTGCATTGTTAGTAAATTCTTCAGCACTGCCATCTGCAAACTGGTAGGTAAATTGAGTTACTCCCGTACTTAAGCTAGAATTAAAGTTCACTAAGAGTGGACTACAACCATCTGTTGTATTGGTAGAAATAATAGGTGCAACCACTGGTGCAACACGGATATTTAAGGTAGCAGTATCAATACATCCGAAGCGACTTGTAGCGAATAGACGTACTGAGTAAATACGCTCATTTGGTGAATTATTGAAGAATACAGGATTCACACTGCTATCTGAGCGAGTAGTAAAGCTACTTCCTGAACCATAATCCCAACGGTATTCTACTGCTCCCCTACTGTTATTAAACAACCTATAAGGAACATTGGCACAAGCCCCCACCGTAAGTTCTGGTTCAAAGGCCGCCAATGGTTGCGGATATACTGTAATGGTTTGGAAAGTAGTATCTGTACAACCGCCAGCACTTGCCAAACTGCGAGCAATTAACCGAACGCGATATTGAACGGTATCAGTTCCTTGGTTAGGGAAGGTAAATACTGGGTTACGTTGTGTACTTGTGCCTAAGCCAGCAAAATTCCATTGGAAGTTATCGGCTAAGAATGTGCTTTGGTTGGCGAATACTACGCGTAATGGTCCGCAGCCTTCGGTTACACTGGAATTAAACTCAGCCTCCAGACGAGGGTAAGCTGTTATACCTTGACGTAATGTATCGGTACAGCCATTAGGTAACCTAATTAAAACCTGTGCAGGATATACGATTTGCGTACTGTTTGCTGTAGCCTGATAAGTATAACTACGTTGATTAGTGGAAACGAAACCACTTTGGTTACCATCGCCATAAATGAAGTTATAGGTGGCACCTGCTACCACATTAGCAGTAAACTGAACTGAGAATACCCCACATCCTGTTGTACGATTTACAGTTAAGGTATTATTACCCTTCGGCAACACAACTATGTTCTTTTGGAAGGTACTATTACAACCACCTAAACCTGTTGCAGTTAGGCGAACTGTGAATACTCTTGGGGTAGTGAAGTTATTAGCAAATAACCTATTAGGTCTTTCTAATGTGCTAGTTTGTCCAAAGCCGAAGTCCCATAGGAACGATGTTGCTCCTGTTGTAGTGTTTGGAATGGCTAAACGAGTTCCACTGCAAAGCGTATCTGGTAAGTTGAAGCCTGCAGTTACTTCAGGATTTACTCTTATTCGTTTGGTAAGGGTAATTTCACAACCTTCGGCAGTAGTTGCTCTTACTTGTACATTATATACCTGCGATAAACTTCCTGTATTACGGAAGGTATGTCTTGCATTACCTACCGTAGTTGTTTCAGTAGTACCATCTGCATAGTTCCAAGCAAACGAAGTGAAGTTGCCTGTTGGCGCACTAAAGTTTACATTGAATGGACCACAACCTACACTATCAGATGCTACCAAATCGGCTGCCGTGGCACCTAATGGGAATACCCTGATAGTTTGAGAAGTGGTATTGAAACAGCCATTATCGCCAAAGGCAGTTAAACTAACGGTATAGGTAATTGGACTGCTGGTATTGTTTACCAAGCTAAAGGTTGGGTTGGTAGCTGTGCTTGTCGCCCCACCACCGAAGTTCCATAAATAGCTGCGGGCATTACTACTTGTATTATTGAACTGCACTTGTAATGGTGCACATCCAATAGCAGGGGCTGTAAAGTTTGCTAACACCCCAGGGTTAACAGTAATGCTTCTAAAAGCGGTATCGGTACAACCGTTTGCAGAAACTGCTATAACCTGAACATTATATGTTTGTGGTGCGCCGGTAGTATTACCAAATACCTTTTCTATAGAGGCAGTATTGGTTACTTGAGGGGCTGTGCCATCGTTAAAGTTCCAACGGTATTCTGAAATGTTAACTCCAGATGCGGTAAAGCGTACATTTAAAGGTGCGCAACCATTGCTAGCACTACTTACTAAACCAATATTAGGTTTGGCAAAAACCGTGTAGGTTTTACGGAATACTTTTGTGCAATAGGCAGCCGTAGCACGTAGCGTAACGGTGTATTGTTGTTGTAAACTAGTGCTACCATTGGTAAAAGTAGCAATAGGTTCAAAATCGGTACTAGTTTGTCCGTTGCCAAAGTCCCACGCTAATGTAGGCGCCGCAAAAAACGGATTGGTACTTGTTGTATTTCTAAATGCAACGACGAGCGGACTACATCCTGCAGAATTTAAGGTATCAAAACCTAAATCAATATTTGGGAAAACAGTGAGTGATATACTTGCAGTATCAGGACATCCATTTGGCGAGAAGGCTATTACCCTTGCGGTACGAACTAAGTTTTGTACTGAAGTAAGGTTGCTATAAGTATGTTGAACTGTGTTGGCTGTTGTTTCCAAACTATCGCCATCACCAAAAATGAAACGATATCTAGTTGGTTGAATATTAGAAACATTAGCACGTAGTGTAATTAATTCTGGACCACAGAAGGCAGTTTGCGAGGCAGTAAATGCAATGGCTGGCTGCTTTACCACCACTATTTGCTTGCTGATAGTTTGGCTGCACTGGCTATTACTTGCGGTAACACTTACAGTAAGGGTTCTGTCATTTGCTGTATTGTTGAAATACAGGGCTTGAACATCCCTAGTGGTTAAAGTTCTACCATCGCCTAGGTTCCAAGTAAAGTTAGTAGCTGAGGCATTGGTAGTATTAGTAAAACTGAAACGTGCAGGAGAACAAAGGGTATCGGCATTTACATCAAAGCCAACTTGAAGACTTGGTAAAACAGTAATTGGCGTTTCTGAAACCGACTTACAACCGTTAGGACTAGTTACACTTACTCTTGGCCTTACCACAAATGAACCGTTGAAAGCGATTGCTACATTCTCAACCGACCAGTTATCAAAGCCTACTCCTTCATTCACTAACTGAACCAAGCGAATACGGGTAGCTATAGTTCTTGCAGCTATTGGTAAAGCTTGACTAACCGTAGTCCAATTGGTAAACAATTCTAAATTTATGGTTGAAATGGTGTTCCAAGTTGTTCCCCCATTAGTACTGAACTGAATAAGTACTGGCTTGTTAGGTTCTGCAAAATCGCAGCCTGAACCACCGCTACCATTTTTAAGAGCAAAACTAAGGGTTGCTCCATTCGTAAATTCAAAATCTTGGGAAACCAATTGTCTAGGTCCTGCCCCGTTAAAGTAAAGCGCATTACCATTTAAGGCACCGCAAGCTTGGGAGATAGTACCGTTATGGCTAGCCCAAACACGAGGGTTAACAGCCACATCAAAACTATCTGAAATTATGCCTGAAAAGGTATAATTAACGGTTGAACCTGTATTTGAACGAGTTTGTCCGTTGCCAAAGTCCCAATCAAAACGACTGCCAGCAATGGCATTGGTTGCGGTTAGGGTAGTAGCAAAAGGAGCGCAAGCAATTGTAGTAGTACTTGAAACTGCAACTATAGGACTAGGCAATACTGAGATTGTTCTAGTGATTACATTCGTACAAGTGCCTGTTCCAGTATTGGTTGCTCTTAAGCTTACCTGTACATTTTGAGGTGCATTGGTATTATTGATAAAAGTGAAACTTGGATTAGCATCTGTGCTAGTGCCTTGACCACCAAAATTCCACAAATAGCTTTCTGCACTTGTTGAGGATGTATTAGTAAATGATAATGGTTCACCACTACAAACTGAAGCTAGAGATGTAAAACCAGCTGTTACTCCAGGACGTACTGTGATTGTTTGCTTAATAGTATCGGCACAACCATAGGTATTGATTATAACTAAACTTACTGGAACAAGACGATCGGCAGTATCGGTGTTGAGATAGGTACGACGTAATGTTTGGTCTGATAAGCTATTTAATTGATTTGCCTGTAAACGGAGGGTATCGGCGGCACCATCAAAGTTCCAGAAGTAGACTTCGTTGGTCCATGGTCTTGGCTCATAAGTAAATGAGATTGCCGCAGGTGAACAAGCCGAATTGGTATTTACTGTAAATGTAGCAGTACGTTGTGGCAATACCTTGAAAGTATGGCGTTGGATATCAGTACAGCCAGTTATGGTATTGGTAGCTTCAAGAGCGATATAATGCCAAACGGTATCGTTCGGTAAACCTGAGAAATTGTAGTTAACCAAGTTTTGTGTGGTTGCCCTCAAAACACCGTTCACATACCAACGATATTGATTGGCATTCTTACTAAAGTTGAAGATGGTGGCCACACCACTATCACATAAAACAGTAGGTAAGTAGTAATTGGTATCAGCACCTACAATACTGCGAGAAAGCGCCATTTGAGGAATTACCTTCGGCTGTAAGGTAAAGGTGGTTGGGTTACCTGCAACATTACAACCACCGGCATTTACTCTTATTGCTTGAATACTTGCCGTTTGAGCATTGTTTCCATTATTGGAAAGCACAACTTTTAAGGTTGGTTCTGTTGTACTAAATATTTGAGATACTGATCCATTCCTTGTAATCCATTTGTAGGTAGCACCTGCAAAAGCTTGGGTGGTGGCAACAATGGTATCTTCTGAACAATAAATGGTATTGTTAACCGATACAACTGGCTCAGCCGTTGGCTCTATGATAAATTGCTTATAGATGGTATCTGAAACGCAACCATAAAAATTAGTGAGCAATAGCTTAGCTACAAGAGTCTGGGTAGTATTACTATTGTTTACATAGTTCTTTTGAATAGCCAAACGGTAAGCAGCATCCAATACATTTGGAGTTCCTACAGAGAATGGCGAATTAGCAACAGTAGTAGTACCATCGTGGAAGAATGCTTGCACCCTTGCAGTAGTTAATGGCACATAGAAATTAACGAAGGTATTTCCGCAGAAAGTGGAGTCGTTATTATCGTTTGAAAGTGGGCCTGTGCCAAGGTTTGTACCTGAAATAGTGGTATTAAAAGTCCAACTATCAATTTGAACATCAGCATTTACTGCAGGATAAAGCAATAAACTATCGGTCTTTGAGAAGCTGCAACCGTTAGGACTGGTAGCCGTTAAAGTGTATCTAATAGTTTGAGGAATGCCAGTGGTATTGTTAAGGATTACTGAATCTGATACTGCATTTGAGGTATACCCATTGCTCCAAACCCAGTTATAGGTAGCTGCACCAATACTGGTATCGGCCCTAAAGTTTACCTTAGTAGTTCCGCAATTATTGAAAGAACCAACCGATAATATAGGTACCGCTCTGGTCGCAGGACGCACACGAATTACTCGGGTTAACCTACTTGCTTGGTTGGCGCAGTTAGTTGCCTTTAATTCTAAAGTGTAAAGTATTTCCCTTGATCTGTTAAGGCTGGCGGTATTGGAAACTTCATTTCTGTTTTCAAACAGGTAGGTGAAGTTTTGCATACGTCCCTGTACTAGGGAATCAATAATTACACCGCTTTGGTTTCGGATATACCAAGTATAGCCTGTGGCATTTAAGGTAGTATTTGTAATGGCAACATTAAATGCATTACAACCTTCTAAGGTATCAGTAACCGCAGTATTACCATTGATTGCGAAACTTGCAGATGGCAGTATAGTGGTGTTGTTTCTATTTACTGCAATCAATTTCACTACAGTATCAGAATAGCAACCAAAGGCAGATTGCACCACTAAACGGGCTTGTACCACTTGGTTATTGGTGCCGTTGTTTACATACACTTTGCTAAAGCTATTTGCCGAAGAGGTACTAGTGGTACCATCGCCAAAGTCCCAAGCATAATTGACTGCATTGCTGCTTAGGTTGGTAAAGTTTACTGTTAATGGAGAACAACCACCATCTGCATCAATGTTAAAGTTGGCTCTTGGCGCAGGACGCACAATGATTTGCTTCCTCACTGTATCAGTCTCACAACCATTATTGCTAAAGGCAATGTATTCTATATTATAAATAGAATCGCTTCCAGCAACTGCGGTATTGGTAAAGGTTCTGGTGAAGGCATTTCTATTATTACTTGAAAGAATAGTAGCGCCATTTACTTTCCAAACGTGTCGGCTAGCGTTACGTGTATCGTTCAAGAATGTGGCATTTACCCTGCCGCAACCTGAAACTTGCGCTTGTAAAGATAACTGTGCAATCAAGGCGGGATTTCCTGCTCTCAATTGTACTTGTTGGGCAGGAGTTAGTGCATTGGTATCAATTACTGCAACCACAGCTTCTGGCAATTCATCAATTTGAATGATAGCTACATCTGTATTGCTGCAACTGAAGGCACTACCGCAAGTATCGGTACTAGTAGTTAATGCAACTGTATAAGTTCCACTTTGAGCAAAGTTCCAAGCAAAGTTTCTAGTACAGGTATCTCTTAATAAAGTGCCGTTTCTACTTAATTGCCAGCGGTAGCCATCTGCCTTTCTAAAGGTTCTGCGATTAGTATTCCTAACTGTATCAGCGGCAAAGGGAACGTTATTTCCAGCACAAAGTCGTAGAGTATCATTAACGATATTTGATCTATAATCCAGACTATCAATTACAATGCTTGAAAATGGTCGGGGCTGAACAGTTACTAATACCGCCTTCGTTTGCTGACAGCCATTAGCATCAGTACTGGTTAGGAAGTATTGCGTTGTTCCAAGTGGAGTTGCTATTACACTGGCTGTATTAGCTGATGATAAACCAGCAGTAGGTCGCCAAGAATAGTTAACGCCACCCGTGGCAACCAGACTTGTATTGCCACCTTCGCAAATGGCAACATTAGGACTTACAGCTAAAGTAGGCGAAGCTTCATTAAATCCATTCCAAATGCTAAATGAACGCCAAGAGTTAATTGAGGCATCAAATACCCATAATAAATAATTAGCATAACTAACATTAAATTCATTCGGAATTGATAGATTAGTAGGCAGGTTTGCGCTATCAGCAACCAAACCAGTTGCCTTATTAAAGAAGTAAATGCGGTTATAACTGGTGTTGATTACTGCAATTTCTTTGTCTTTAATTCCTGAGTAAAGAACAGTTCTATTCCAATTTTGAGTACTTGAATTAGTTAATCCTGAAAGGTTAACGGTACCTACTAAAAGACCATCGGCTCTACTATATCTGGCAACCTGCAAACCATTCAAATAAAGCACTTCATTACTTGCAAAATCGTAAGCTCCAACAGATTGAGCGCCAGGTTGCAACTGTCCTTCAAAAAGGGTAGTTCCACCACCTATTGCTACTTGGGCTGGATTTAATCTGGCAGCAAACCAGCCATTATCAAAGAAGCCATTTCCTTCTAATTGGTTGGTAGCAGGGTTCCACCACAAACCTCGGTAATCAAAACCTGCTTCAACATTATTAATTCTGCTGCCTGTGGCATCGTAGGTGTTTAAGTCTAAAGTATCGTTACCAGCAACGGGTGAATAATATAATTGGGAAGTTGGGTTGTAGGCTACAGCAGTAACACCTGCACTTGCATCCATTTGCAAACGTATAGGAGTTTCCACTGCGGTTAACCGCACATTACCTTCTGCACAATTGGTTGGTATACAACCTTGGGCAATATTATTTCTGGAATAAATAGTAAAAGTTCTGGTAGTAGTATCGGTACAACCGAGGGCACTGAATGCAATTTGCCTTATTGTTAGGAGGCTATCTCTTGTAGTAGTATTGATAAGTGTTCGGTTCACATTGGCCCTATCAAAAACAAAAACAGTATCGGTATTGCCAATTAAGTATTTGAAATAGGTAGCAGCATCGTTACTGGTATTGATAATTGCAATATCAGCTGGTGAACAACCACTTGCTCTACTTGTAGTAAATCCTGCAATAGGGTTTCTGTATAATTGAATGCTACGAGCAAAAGTATCGGCACAACCTTGGGTGTTCCTGGCAATCAGGCGAATTTGAACAAAGGTATCGGTCCTGTTTGGGGTGCGGAAAGTATAGGCAATAGGCAGGTTGGTAAGTGCTTCTACAGTATCGGTTCCGAAAATCCAAGTGTAGTTATTAGCACCAAAACTATTGTTGCGGAAAGTATTGGTAAGTGGACTACATCCTCTTAAACTATCAATAGTAAACGAAGAAATAGGTCGTGGGAAAACAGGAACACTGAAAAACTGTGTATCGGTACAGTTTAGGCTATTTCTAGCGATTAAGCGAACCGTATAAATACTATCTCTACTTCTGAAAGGATTGGTAAATGTGAAACTAACTGGGCTAGTGGTATTTCTGTTTATGGTCTGGCCGTTACTAGCAGTCCATATATAGTTGCTGGCATTCAGACTATTATTGGTAAAAGTAACGGTGGCACTGCCGCAATTCTGAGTGATAGCAGGAGTGGCAATGGCTTGAATTATCCCACGTACTCTTACACTATCTAAAAATTCGCTTACGCAGCCAATATTGTTCGTAATCCTAAGTTTTATATATACTGTACTATCGGTTGTTGCTGCTCCTGTAAATGTGCGGATAAGATTAGCAGAGGCTGCTGTTGTAGTGCTATCAGTAAATCCATTACTTCCACCAAAGAACCAACGGGCAACAGTACCACCGCTACTTCTGTTGGCAAATGCAATACGCAAAGGTGAACAACCCGAAGCCCCATTCTTTTGGAACCCTGCAATTGGTTGTGGTTTTACAATGATAGTACGCTCTAATGAGTCAATACATATATCACTAGTCAATGAAATCAAACGGATAGTGTAAAGACTATCGGCTGTTGTACTAGTGTTTACCAATGGAAGGTTAAATGTGGCAGCGCTATTAGTGCCAAAGAACTGAACACCATTTACTTTCCATAGATAAGTATTGGCATTGGTACTATTATTTGAAAGCGCTACCGAAGTTCCAGCACAAAATTCTTGGTTAGGAACAATGCTACCGTTTATAGCAAAATCGGCTCTTACCCTTCTGGAAATAGTGAGGGTAGTGAATGAGGTATCAAAACAACCACCAATATTCCTAGCAATTAAAGTAACTGGAACTAGGCTATCATTTGCACCTATCAGGTCAAAATCTAGATTGAATGGTGCAGTTGATGATGTACTTACAACCCTTGAACCAATGAACCAAGTATAGCCATTGGCGGCATTACTTAAATTGGTAAACGTAATGGTTATTGGAGAACAACCACTTAAAACCGACGTTGCGAATGCTGCTGCTGGTTGCGGATCAACAATGATGTTTTTTACAATGGTATCGGCACAGCCTTGGGCATTTATGCCAATTAAACGAACTGGGTAAGTAACAGCTTCCGTACCTCTGTTTACAAAGCGGTAGCTAAAATCTGAATTATTGAATCGGGCAGAATTAACGCCTTCTATTTGCCATTGGTATTGGAAAAGACCTCCCGTAATATCAGTGAAGTTTACCGTTAGAGGTGAACAACCATTAATTGAACCTAAGGCAGAATTACCATTGATATTAAAGTTTACAGTAGGTTCAGGATATACCAATAAATCAACTATTGTGCTATCTATACAACCATTTGCAGACTGTGCAATAAGGGTAACAGGCACCGTAATGTTGGCATTAGAAGTGTTGATTAGGGTGTAATTCAACGACCCCAAATCGTTCCTCACGAAAGTGGCTAAAGTGCCTACTTTCCAAGTGTAGCGCACGCCACCTGTACTTAGGTTAGCTAATTGGATATTGAAAGGAGAACAACCACCTAATTGTGCTGCTTGAATAGATGCTCTTGGTTTACCAAAAATGGTGATGGTTTGTCCTACCGAATCTGAGCAACCGTTAGCCGTTACCGCCCTTAAAGTTACTCTAGTAGTTCTATCCGTTAAACTAGAAGGGAAAGTTCTGCTAACAGGACTTGCTGAAGTAGTTACTACAGAATCGGTTTCACTAAACTTCCAAACGTAACGTATGGCAGGACCTGTTGTGTTGTTTTGAAAGTTAACTGTTAGTGGTCCGCATCCATCTAAAGGACTAGCAGCAAATGCCACATTTGCTCTTTCAGTAACCGTAATGGCTTGCTGTGCCTGGGTACTACAATTCAGAGAATTAAAAGCAGTTAAACGAACAGTATAAATCCCCGCTGTAGGGAAGAAATATGTGATTGAACTATCACTTGTAGTTTCTAATGAATCGCCTGTACCAAAATTCCAGCGATAACGGATAGCCCCTGTGCTAAAGTTTTGTAATACAACAGCATTTCCATTACATACATTCGCGGTTAAGGTTCTAATACCTGCAACTGCTTGGTTTATTACCTGAACTGTAACAAAATCTGTATCGGTACAAGAAGCTGTTCTGGCAATAAGTCGGACCGTATAAGTACCTGCTAATGGATAATTGAACACCACAGAATCGCCTATTGCTGTTGCACCATTTCCGAAGTTCCAATTATAAGTAACACCCGTAACGCCATTGGCAATATTGCTAGTTCTATTTGCTTTGAATGTAAATGCTGTACCCAAACAAACACTAGTTGGAACAGGCAAAATTGCTGCCGTTGGTTGTGCACTAATGGCTACTGGGAAGTTTACTGTACTATCAACACAGTTTTCACCTGTGCTTACAATCACTTTATAGTTGCCTGGACCTGTAACAGTTAGCAAGGAATCGGCACCTTGTTGAACTATATTACCATCACGCTTCCAGATATAATTGTAACCTGCACGCCAAGCTGCTTTCAACAAAAGACTTTGTCCGTTACAGATATTAGTATTGCCTAATGCGGTAATTCTAGCCACTGGAGGCTGTAAAACCCTAATGGTAAGCGGAAACGATACCATATTGTAACCACCCGTATCAGTTACAGTTACTTGATAAACTCCACCTTGGTTAATGTTGAGCAAACTATCAGTTGCTGAAAGGAATAAGTTATCACGCTTCCAGCTATAGAAAACAGTGCTTGCCGAAGTATAAGCCTGCAAAGTGGTATTACCAGACGGACAAAATTCTGTTGCCCCAAAACTTCTTAATCGCACTACTGAACGCAAGAAATGCACCAACCCACCTGGTGAGGTAATCCATTTGTTTCCTCTGCTATCTACCTGAACAGAAAGTAATTGGTTGGTAGGAATAGAAGAATTACTGGTATTAAATCGGTGGTAATCTTTGCCATCGAAAGCTAGAAGTCCTGCCGTGTTGGTAGCTAGCCAGATTATACCAGCCCTATCTACGGCAATACCATTGATAAAGTTATCTGGCAATCCACTATTTAAAGCGGTATAAGGTTGCCAAAATCCAAAATTAAAAACGGCAAAACCACCTCCTGCAGTGGCTGCAAATACTACTCCGCCGCTATTACTAGTGATGGCTCTTATATCGTTACTCTGTAAACCACTATTAGAAATATTATAGGTTTGGAAGCTATTGGTTCCGACCTGAACTGCTATACCACCACCCACAGTACCTACCCAAACACGATTTAGGGCATCAATATGTACGGTACTAATGTTGCTAGAAGGCAAGGTGCTATTACCCGCATTTAAGGTGTTCCATCCAGTAGCATCTGAATAAAAGCTAAGTCCGAATTGGGTGGCAACTAATAAATTGTTCCCTTGGGTAGCTATGGAACGTACGTTATTACTAGGTAAACCGCTATTGAAAATGGTAAAGGTGCTCCACACACCACCGGAGAAACGTGAAAGTCCTCCACCATTGGTACCTACCCAAATATCGCCATTAGCAGTTTGCGCCAACGATGCAATGAAGTTACTTCCTATTCCACTGTTACTTGTATTAAAAACTGTAGTAACACCACTAGAACTTACACGAACCAATCCTGCTCCTTGGGTACCAATAATTCTGCTTCCATCAGCCGACTGGAGGAAGGCAGTGGTAAAATCGGCAGGTAAGTTCCCATTTCTTGTATTATAAACATCTGCAAGTCGCTGAGCTTTCACAAAGCCACCAATAAAGACCAGCAAAATAAGAGAGAGTAATAGTTGCTTCATTCAGTATGCCTAAAGGCTTGAGAGTGTAAATTGTAAATGCGCTGTATGACTTTGAGTTATGCAGCTTCACTTCAATGATTTTGGTAAGCAAATAAACGAAATAGAAAACTACTTTACCTATTTTTTTACTAGGTATATTTTTTTCTAGCTCGTAGAAATCCATGCTTTTACAAAATTGAATAATTGCACCAACTCAAACTCATCAACTTTTGCAATTAGCTTACATTCAGATTAATCCACTTTTTATGAGCATAATTCTTAAACAAATGTTTAATGTTTAAACATTGTTTGTATATTTGTGAAACATAAACACACAAAAACAATGTCGAAATCACTGTATTTACCCTACCACGAAAAGGGTTTACAACTTCAGAACCGTATTGTGCTTGCCCCAATGACCAGGAGCAGAGCCTCATCTGATAACGTACCCACGCCAATAATGGCAACCTATTACGGTCAACGTAGTTCAGGCGGTTTATTGATTACCGAAGGTACTAGCCCAAGTGCTAACGGAGTTGGTTATCCACGTATCCCAGGAATTTATACTGATGAACAAGCTAAGGCTTGGAAACCAGTAACTGAGGCAGCGCAAGCAGGTGGCGCAAAAATATTTGTGCAGTTAATGCATAC
>JAIYDB010000072.1 GCA_027487695.1 Cytophagaceae bacterium
GAAGAAAGGGAAACCTTATTGAATATGATTGGCTTAGGTGCCATCAAATACTTCTTGTTAAAGGTAGAGCCTAAGAAAAAGATGCTCTTTAATCCCGCGGAAAGTATTGAATTACAAGGGAATACCGCAACAGCTATTCAATATTGCCACGCTAGGGTTAAATCTATTCTAAGAACAGCTACCGAACAAGGCATCCCTTTTGAAACTTTGGAGGTAACAACTTTGCATCCTGTTGAAAAGGAGCTGATTAAGTTAATTAATCAACTACCTGCCAAGGTAGCAGAGGCTGCCAAGGAATTTTCTCCTGCAGTAATTGCTAATTATTGTTACGATTTAACAAGAGCCTATAACTCCTTATTTGCTGAATTAAGCATCTTTAAGGCAGATTCAGATGCTGAAAAGCATTTCCGTATTAGAATTAGTGCTTTAACGGGACGCACCCTAAATTTTGCAATGGGCTTATTGGGTATTGAAGTACCTGAGAGGATGTAATGATTGAACTGTTATAGCTCTTAGATGAACTTACCAGTTTCATTTTTCTTTTGAATCCTATCCCAAAATGCCTTCGCTCGCTCAAATTTCTCTATGAAAATTATGGGCGTGTTTTCGATGGTTTTGGCTACTTCACTTAATGAAGGCTTAGATTTCTCAGCAATATTTAAGTTTTTATTTTTCATGGCTTAACTATTTATAAGACCAACAACAATGTACTCATAATCCTTATTATTTTCAAATTCTTCTAGTTTGTCATTAATAAAACCTTTGATGTAGTATTTTTTACTTACATGCTCATAATACCTTAATAACAGTCTTATATATAACTTCATTCTTGCAGGAGTGTTCCCTTCAAAGTAAACCTGAGCATTCGGTTTCTTATCTAAAAAATCTGATATACAATAACCAACTGTATTCATAACTTTCCTCATATCACCATTATTACTATTTACAATGTCATCAACTTCTCCAAATTCATTTAAGTCACCTAAACCAATATTAAATAGGTCAGGTGTAATTTGTTGAAATTCAACAATTTTAACAATAATGCCCTTGTTTCCTTCGCTGTAGAAGATATAGCGATTCCCTTCATTGGTGGTTTCAACGTTATATTTGATATGCATAAAGCATAAAAATATTTAAAAAATTAATTCAAGAATCGAATCTTTTTACTTACGAATGATTGAACTGGTCCTCCACTCTGCCCTGCTTGCGCAACTTACTGAAGTTGAGCAGCTTGAAATAGCAATGCACAAAGCTGTGATAGCCCGACTTCAAAGTTTGGGTCGAACAGCAGAATTCTTTGATATAGATGGGGGAACTTTGTTTTACTGTGGTCAGCAATCATTTCTAACTCAAGGAATAGGAATTGGAGCCCAGCCCAGTTTAGAAAGGGAAGACGAACTAATAAATAATATAGAAGCCTTCTATGCTCAGTTTCAAGAGCCAACTAATTTAGAAGTTGGGCTTCATTGTCGTATTCCTTTCTTGCAAGAGTTAGCCAGAAGAGGCTATTCACCTATTGAAACATCAAATGTTTTGGTGCTTGATTTAGCAGAATATGAAGAGCAGCAGATAAATTCTGAGCTAATAATTTCTCCATTAGATACTAATAGTCAGGATGTTGAAAAGGAATACGCTACCATTATTCAAGGCTTTGGCTTGCCAGTTGATGCAGAAAACTTAGATTTTCAGTCGGTATTTTATACCTGTGAAAACCACTTTGCTTTTACTGTAACCCACAAGGAAGAAGTCATAGGAGGAGGCTCAATTTTCTTGCACAAAAATTTAGCCTATTTAGCTGGAGCAAGTATCCTAACCAATTTCAGAGGGTTGGGAGCGCATAAACAATTGCTTCACCATAGATTAGCCTTTGTCAAAGAAAGGGGTATTAAAAAAGTATATGTAGTGACTCCCGTTGCCAGCGCCTCAGAGTATAATATGTACAAACTAGGCTTTAGGTTGTTGGGGGCTAGGGTAAAGTGGACAAAAAATTAACTGCATAGATTTTTAATATAACCTAATACAAAAAAAGGAGGCCCTAGAGCCTCCTTTTACACTATTTCTAATTTTCTTACTTGCCTTGTGGCGATGAGAAAGCGTTAACTCCATCAAATGCGCAAAGGTGTTCTGTTTTAATAAAGTCGATTCCTGCGGTAGCTAGGTTACCTAATATCTCAGCTACTTTAGCGTGAGTAAGTAAACCTGAGGTTGGGAACAAACGCACACGGTGGTGATCTGTCAAGAAAGTTTCTGGGAAACTATGAGGCCAAACTACAATACCACGATTACTGATAGCATCAATCTTAATGCCTGCTGGTAATACAGCCAACATTTTATCAGCTAATGTTGTAGGTAGTTCAGTTGAGTGTACGAAAACGTCTATACCTTTTAATTCCTTCTTAGCTGGTGCCTTACGAATGTAGCTACCTAATTGCATTGAGGTAGAGCTTGGCTTGTAAGTAACTTCTTTTAGCTTGGTAGGAGACTGACCTAAACGAGCAATTACTGCGTCGGCAAATTCTTTTGTACCTACTTTTTCAGTGCTTTGGCCTTCTTGGTAGATATCGTAAGTATGTACGCCATCTTCTAGAGTTCTTAACCAAGCATTCTGAACTTTCTGAGCAACATCGTGCTGACCGATATGGATTAGCATCAATACTGCACCTTGTAATAAACCTGATGGGTTAGCTACATTCTGTCCTGCTCTACGTGGAGCTGAACCGTGAATGGCTTCAAACATTGCACAAGAAGTACCAATGTTTGAAGAACCAGCTAAACCTACTGAACCTGCAATTTGTCCAGCAATATCAGAAAGAATATCGCCGTATAAGTTTAAGGTTACAATCACATCGAAAGCCTCAGGAGTATCGCTCATTTTGGCAGCGCCAATATCAACAATCCAGTGCTCTTGTTCGATATCTGGGTATTCAGCACCAATCTCGTCGAATACTTTATGGAACAAACCATCGGTTTGCTTCATAATGTTATCTTTGGTGAAACAAGTTAACTTTTTACGGTTGTACTGACGACAATACTCGAATGCATAACGAACAATACGCTCGCAACCTGGTCTTGAAATAAGCTTTAAGCATTGAACCACCTCATCGGTTTGTTGGTGTTCAATACCAGCATATAGGTCTTCTTCGTTTTCACGTACAATAACTAAGTCCATATCAGGATACTTAGTTTCTACGTAAGGCGAATAAGCTTTGAACGGACGCACGTTAGCATATAAGCTTAACATTTTGCGAGTTGTTACGTTCAAGCTTTTGAAACCACCACCTTGTGGGGTAGTGATAGGAGCCTTTAAAAATACTTTGGTACGGCGTAGGCTTTCCCAAGCGCTTTCTTCAATACCAGCGTTATTGCCACGATTATAAACTGCTTCGCCAATTTCAATGGTTTCAATATCGATTTTAGCGCCAGCAGCTTGAATAATGCGTAAGGTGGCCTCCATAATTTCAGGACCAATGCCATCGCCGTGGGCTACCGTAATAGGAACGTTTTGAGACATATTCTCTTGGTGTTGTTTGTAATTTTTATACCCTCCAAAAAGGGTCTGCAAGTTAGTTTTAATTCTAATAAGTTCGGACTTTTTAGCTAATGTTTATAGTTAATCAATATACTATAAAGTCGATTTTACTAATTGTTCAAAGTCACTTAAGGCATTCATATAGATTATATAAGCATCGTATGGCGATTTGTAAGGACTAAAAGTTTGCCTTACGCCATCGTTCCAATACTTGGTGCTCATATAATAAAGGTGGTCGCTGGTTTGTAACCTCCCAAAGATATCTGCAAATTCTCTGCTTTTGCTTTCTTTTACTAATGCTTCTAAACCATAAAGTTTTTTAAGAGCATCCTTCTGCATATGGTTATGGTTCCAACCACTTAAATCACGCTCGGCATCGGCCCAAGTAATTTCGGAAGGAACATCAAGTTGCTGCTTTGCTTTATAAGCCTTTACCGTTTCAGCTGGAGTTAGGAAACTAAAATTCTCATTGTCTAAAACTGCTTCTGGCATATTTCTAAGGAATTCTAAAATACCTGTTTCAGCACCTTTATGTTCGCCAAAAGTTTCGTAGTCCATAAACAGATTTATGGTATCGGCCTTGCCATCAAGTGTATGTACCCATTTGGCAAACTTTTCAGGTGTTAATGGATAATGCTCCCAGCTTTGGTCAGGAAAACGGAAAGCAATGTCATCGCTCAATTTGTAATGGCGTAGTAATAAGTGAAGGTCGGTTTCTCCAGCCTTAAACACAAAACTAGCATCGTCGTTTTCAATCAGCTGAGGTGCACCTTCAGCTAATATGGTATCATAATAACCCATATCTGCTACTTGCTGGGCAACCGCATCTGAGTATATTAATTCTGTATTTCTGAAAGTAGTAGGCTCAATATCAAACAGATACTTAATAGTATCTCTATGTTTCTTTACCTGCTTGGTAAATTCTTCTGGAGAATAAACTGAGGCAAGTGAATGATAATAGGTTTCTGATAGAATTTCTACACAACCCGTATCAACCAAACGTCTGATTGAAGTAATTACTTCAGGACGGTATTGAACAAATTGCTCTAAAGCTACCCCACTAATAGAAAATGCTACCTTAAACTTGCCTTTGTGCTTTTTAATCATTTCAAGCAAAAGGGCATTTACAGGTAGGTAACACCTATCAGCAACTTTATTCAAGATTTGGTAGTTTAATTGAACATCGTCGTACTGATGATCATAACCAATCTGGAAAAAGGTATAATTTTTTAGCCTTATAGGCTGGTGAATTTGGAAGTATAAACAAATGGATGTCATAAAATGCGGAGTTGAATAGAGTTAGAATTTAACCGAGGTTTAATGTGCCAAATAGTTTAAAGGCTAAACACAAGTTTGGTAAACCTTATGAACATCTTGGGCGCTTTGGTCCCAACTCATCGCATCAATTTCTTGCTCCGTATTTTCAATCATATCGTTACGAATGCCTTCATAATTCAATAAAGCGTATATGTAATTGGCAAACCTATCAGTGTCCCAATAATCGGCCTTTAGGGCATGATTCATTACTTCCGCTACACCGCTTTGTATAGATAATACCGATGGTATATCAAACTGTGCAGCCTCTAATGCAGAAAGACCAAATGGCTCACTTACCGATGGCATAAAGTATACATCGGCTTGGGCGAGTATTTCTCTAACTTTAGGCTTATTCAAAAAGCCAGCAAAAATAAATTTATCATAAATGCCCATTGCGTAGCAAGTATCTTTCAGTTTTTGAAGCTGATCTCCAATGCCAGCCACAAAGAAACGTACATTTTGGTAGCGTTGAAGTAGCTTAAAGGCTGTTTCGGCCATAAACTCAGGACCTTTTTGGAAAGTAATACGTCCTAAGAACAACACTATTTTTTCATCACCTTGCTTTTCTAAACGGAAGGTAGGCTCTGGGTCAATAGCATTATACACAGGATGGAATTTATACTCAGGTATATAATAATGGTCCATAGCACAGCTTTTTGTGAAATGGCTTACAGGAATTAGCCTATCGGCTGCTTCCATACCTTTTTTCTCTATTTCGTAAACGGCATTTACCTGATGCTTAGCGTGAGTACCTACTCTATCCGTTTCAAGAGAGTGAATATGTAGCACTAAAGGCTTACCGGTAGCCTCCTTTAGCTTTACCGCCGCAGGATAGGTAATCCAATCATGCGCATGTATTACATCAAACTCTTTGTTTAAGGCTATTTTAGTAACTACTTCTGCATAGGTAGCCACCTTATCCATGATATTAGGACCATAGCTTTCATTAGTATTATATAAGTTCCTAACATCTTCAGCCTTTAAAACGGGCTTTGAAATTTGGGTAAACATGATACCCATTGGGTATGGGTTTAGATTTGCATCTACATAAGTTACATCTGTAAAAGTGTTATATGAAACACTAGGTTCTTCGTAGGCTAATTCTTCTTCTAAACCCAAATAGTTTAGACCTAAAATTTTAACACCATCAAGGGTTAAGCTTTTCTCAGCTCTAGGAATAATCAATGTTAAATCAACATAATTACTCAAAGCTTTACTAAGTCCGTAACAAGCTGTACCTAAACCACCTGTTAAAATTGGAGGGAACTCCCATCCTAGCATCAATACTCTTAATTTTTTCTGCTCCACAACCTAAATATCTTGGGTTTAATTAATGTAAAAGTATAACTGTTTAATGAAATCAGCCAATACTTGTTGGTCATTGAAAAAAAGGTTTTGTTAAGTAAATTAATACTAATAACAAAATACTCTTCGTTTGATTGATTCTTTTGCCAAAGCTAAGTTTGACTTTTTATCTAAAACATTGCTTTAGGTTAGCAAAATAGCTAAAAACAAAATAAATAGCATTGTAAATGCCCAACTTACTTGAATTTGCAAACGGTTATTTTGTAAGTATTTGCCTGCTACCCTACCAGAAAACCTAGTAAAGTAACCCGAAAAATTTACCAAACCATCTACCAAAAACTTATCCAAGGTAGAAATAAAATGCGCAAAAATCACTGTAAATCTGGAAGTTATATTTATTATCGAATCTAATAATCGTTTATCGATTAAGCTTAATGCACCTCCAATGCTTAAGAAAAAATTTCCTACAGGTCGGTATATTAAATTATGAAGAAGTTCTGCATAACTTAACTTAAAATAAGAAGATAGCTGTTCAATTCTACTTAATACTTCAAATAAAGGCTTGTACCAATATCGCTTATCAATAGTTTTATGGTATTTCCCTTTGAACCATGTAAGCACAACAAGACCAGACAATACAGAAACTGACAATGAAATAAGTATTGCACTAAATTCAAAGTGTGGTTGTTCAAACTTAGCCCAAGCAAAAAGGAAAATTTTACCTCCAAACGGCATCCCTGCTATCACCCACCAAAAACTACATATTGAAAGAAAAACCAAAATACCTAATGGCAAGTAGTCCGATTTCTTTATAGTTTCTGGTTCAGCAGAAGGCTTCCCCCAAAGTAATACAACTGCTCTGCCACTATATAATACAGTTATAAAGCTATTGGTAAAGAATAAAATGAGTAAAGTAGTTTGCCAAATGGGGTATTGAACTTTTTCAATAGCAACAATTAAAATTTCCTTACTTATAAAGCCGCTACTTACTGGCATAGCTGCTAAAGCAGAAAACAAGACTACTAATAGAGCTCGGTTAACAGTACTTCCTGAAAGGGAACCTAATGCCGAAAACTGGTATTGATTGCTACTATCTACTTTTAATTGATGTACTGCCTTATGTCCTAAATAGGCTGCTAACAGAAACAAACCTGACTTAAAGAACGCATGGGCATATAAATGAATAAATGTTGGGATACCATTAAATGCTAATAGCCCAGGAATCATGATTCCAAGTTGGGCAATAGTTGAATAGGCTAATAAGGTTTTGAAATTACTAGTTTTAAGTGCCGAAATGCCAGCCATGATCGCACTAAGTAAGGCTATAATACTTATAAGTATTAGCAATTGTTCTGGTAACAATACCCTAACTCTATACAATAAGAATATACCTGCTGTAACCATGGTGGCAGCATGCATTAAGGCTGAAACAGGTGTAGGACCAGCCATTGCCTTTACTAGCCAACCGCTAAATGGAAATTGAGCTGATTTACCAAAAGCAGTAAGAACAAATAAACTACCAGCTGCCATTACCATTGGGAATATGGAAGGATGCTGAATATCTACCATTCCAACAAAACCTTTTATGGTACTTATGCTAGTATCTCCTACTAAGGAGTAGGTAATAAGGATTGCCACTAATAAGCCAACATCGGCTATCCTATTAATGATGAATAGTTCTTTGGCGTTTTTCCCTGTGTAGTATTCTGAATTATAGAAACCCACTAACCACCAACTGCTAAATCCTAAAATCTCCCAAAATACAAAAATGCATATAAGATCGTTAGCCAAAACCAAGCCAAGCATTGATGAGGCAAAAACCGCTAAACCAGCATAATACCTCCTATTTTTTTTGCTTTCCGATAAATACCAAGTACTAAATAAGCTTACTAAACCTCCTATGGCTAGAATTAAAAAGCTCATCAGTCTGCCAGCAATATCTAAAATGAACGACCATTTTATTGTGCCACCTAGGCTTATTGATTTTGCAGCTTTATCTGTTAAGGTAAACCAAACACCTTCTATTTTGGGATTATCAACTTGAATAAAACCAGAAATAGAAGCTGCAACTAGTAATATTGAGCCTATTACAATTCCAAGAGCTTTTGTGTTTTTGGAAATTGCACTTAAGAATAAGCCAAAACCAAAAGCAAGTATTGGTGATAATATTAAGCAAAAAATTACCATTTCGGAATTACTCCACATTCGGACTTAATTGGTAATATACTGTAGTTTCAGGTGCAATATACACCGATAACTTACCATAAGGATCTTCATTTGGGTTATTGAAAACCTCTAATTTTGTTGGTGAACCGTTTTGAAGCAAATCGGTTAAGGAATATTCCCCTTTCTTGATTTTTGAAACTTGCAACGAATGGGCATTTAAGTATAAACTATCATCAATTGGGGCATCAGATAAATTAGCGATGCCTAGCACATAATTGTTCTTAAAATACCTAAGCCAAATAAAGATAAGTGCAAGTCTATCCCCTAAATGGGCGTTACAATAGCCTAAGCCATAAAATCCAGATTTAGCAAACAAAGGTGAATTGATAGTTTGCATGAGCAGGCAATACTTTTGATAAAGCAAGCTTTCATTACCTGACAAACTGTTATTCATTAATCTGTAACCGCTTGGCACTATCGCAAAATCATAGATTGTGCTTTTTCCATCATTACCAGAATAGCCTGTTTCTTCGGTTGCTTCTTCGCCAAACTCCTGACCGTTATATAGCATAACCGACTCTGAACCTGTTCCAAAAAGTAATGCTGTTGCAGCAAACCCTTTTAATGAATCGCTAGCTAACTGAGAAGCTGCCAATCGGACTTCGTCATGGTTTTCAGAAAACCGCAACATTTGCTCCTGAAAATCATAAGTATAACTTATATGATCGTTAAGCCGCTGCAAATCATACGGATGCTGCAGTTTAAGAGTGCTTTCAATGCAATTATAGGCACCTACTTTGTCATAAAGCAAGTTAAATCCAGCATCAATTAAGTAGCTGTAATTATCCTTAGAATATGACTCTGCTATGAAAATAGGATTATTGTACTTGAGGTTTATTTTATCTAGCACCCAATACCAAAACTCAATAGGTATCATGTCGGCCATATCGCATCTGAAGCCATCAATCCCCATATTAAGCCAATATTCTAAAACGGTTAGCATTTTATCCCAAACAGGAGTTTGCACAACTGCAGAATTTGGCATAAATGGGTTCCAGCCATAATTTAGTTTTACAGTTTCATACCAATCGTGTGCATTAGGGTTTGGCTTAAAGCAATTATTACCTGTAGCTTTTGCTGGAAATTCTTTATAGTTATCCTGATTTTCTACTGGAAGCGTAAGTGCTTGACCTGGTAAGTAATAAAAATCGTTATTTATCGACCAAGCCTCGTTTTTATCATCGTTTTTACCAAAATCAATAAACGAAAATGGGGCATTTTGGCTTTTGTAATCTCTGCTTACATGGTTTGGTACAAAGTCAATTAATACTTTAATACCGTTTTCTTTTAGCAAGGAAACGCAGCTTTTAAATTCTGAAATCCTATTTTCAGGGTTTAAAGCTAAATAAGGATTAATATCAAAGTAATCGGATATTGCATAAGGCGATCCTGCCTTTCCTTTTATCAGCTCTGGAAATGATGCTTTAATACCCAAATTGGGCCAATTTTCTGTCGAGGCATGTCTAATAACCCCTGTAACCCATAAAACATTTATTTGTAAAGATTTTAAATGATCTATGAATTGTTGGTTTATTTGAGAAAATGTCCCGCTGCCATTCTCTGCCCAGCTCCCGTTAGGTTTTGTGTTGTGGTTATTGTTTAGAAAGCTCCTTAAAAAGAGCTGGTAAATTCTATTTTGCATAAAAAAAGCCCGAGGCTACTAACCAACGGGCAATATATTTAATAAAAAGAAATTATTATTTCTTTTTGGTTATTCTTTTGTAACCCATAATAGCTCCGGCGCCAAGAAGAATAGACGCACCGCCATCAATAGGCACGGCTGATGGTCCATCCTCATTTGGAGGTGTAGCAGGTAAATCTGGTTGTGCAATTGCGGTTGTAAAACCAATCGCAATCATGGCTAGAGTGAGTACTAAGGCTTTCATATCTATAAGTTTGTTGAAATACTTGACTGAATTAAGCGGCCTTTTTGGCAGATCTTAATTTCTTGATACCAGCAATAGCACCGCCAGCTAGAAGCAATGAAGCACCACCATCTACTGGAACTGGAGAAGGTCCATTCTGATCAATAGGTTCAGGAGGTAAACCTTGTGCTGAAACCACAGAAGTAATGGCTACCAAAGAAACAGCTATTAATAAAGAGCGTAAACGACTTGTCATATCTAGAGAAAGTTTAAATCTGTATCAAAAGTAAGGCGAGTAATTTTACTATCCAAATTATTCTTAAAAAAATTATAGGCCTTCTTGATTTATTTAAATTTTAGGTACTTCTTCGGTTAACTAGTACCACCCCAGAAATAATTAGAGCTATGCCAATAAGGTGACTAAAACCAACTGGTTCATTATCAAAAATACCCCAAAGCATTGCTACTAATGGAATAAGGTAAGTTACTGAGCTTGCGAACAATGGGCTCGTTATTTGAACCAAATAGTTAAAGCAAATTAATGTTAGTGCTGTTCCAATTACGCCTAATATTACCAACCCATACGCAGCTTCCTGTGCCATTGGATTTGAAAATGCAGTAGTAACCCAATGTGAATTTGAAAATAAGAAGAAAATGCCAGGCAATCCAGAAAAAACTATTGCTAAACTGCTAATCACGATAGGTTTGTAACTTCCTAACCAGAATTTAAGCAAATAAACATTAAATGCATAGCATACTGTAGCTAAAACTGCGAAAAGTGCAAAACCATTGATATCTAACAATCCTTCTATACCATTTTTTCTTGCGGCAAGTACTACGGCGCCTACTAATCCGAAGCCAATACCAATCCAATGGGCATATTTTATTTTGCTCTTATAAAACAGTAATCCTACAATAAGTGTAAATAAGGGGGTTAATCCGTTGAGTGCACCAGAAACTGCACTATTTAATTTACTACCTGCAAAGGCAAAAAGTATGGCAGGTATTAGGTTTCCTAAAAGTCCACTAGCCAAGAACTTCCACCATTGCGATGGGTTTACTTTTCTTAAATGATAAATTGCTACTGGTAATAAAGCAATTGCTGCAACGCCAATACGTGTAAAACCTACTTCTACAGGTGTAAAAAATTCAAGACCATGCTTGATTAAAATAAAGGATGTACCCCAAACTAAAGCTAATACAGCTAATAATATTATTGCTTGTAATTTAATTCGCCTTTCGGCTATGGAAGTATCCATTTTTATTAAAATCTAATAAGCTAACGCAACGGCTGGCAATGGTTCAGGGTGGATGTTCAGATGTTCTGGTTGAATGTTTTTATAAACTTCAGATACCTCTTGAAGGGTTTGTAAGATCTCGTTCTTATCCATACTCTCAACTAAGCGCATTCGGTAAGGTTTAAAATCTGGATATCCTTTGAAATAGTTATTATAATGCCTACGCATTTCTATAATACCTAGCACTTCGCCTTTCCACCTAATACTTTCATTGAAATGCTTGAGCGTGACCGCGATACGTTCATCAATGGTAGGTGGTGCCATTAGCTCTTTGTGGGCAAAATAGTGCTTTATTTCACGGAATACCCATGGATACCCAATGCTTGCTCTACCTATCATAATACCATCTACACCAAATCTATTTCTGTATTCTAGGGCTTTTTGAGGGCTATCAATATCGCCATTACCAAAGATAGGGATGTTGATAGTAGGCATTTCTTTTACCTTCGCTATCCAACTCCAATCTGAATGTCCTTTATATAATTGCACTCTGGTTCTAGCATGAATAGCTAATGCTTGTATGCCTATATCTTGAAGCCTTTGAGCAGCTTCCATAATATTGATGCTTTCATTATCCCAGCCTAGTCTTGTTTTCACAGTTACAGGAAGCTTTACTCGTTTTACAATCTCTTCCGTCATTTTTTGCATTTTCGGAAGATCTTGTAGTAAGCCAGCACCAGCACCTTTACAAGCTACTTTTTTAACAGGGCAACCAAAGTTTATATCAATTAAATCTGGTCCAGCAGCTTCAGCAATTTCTGCTGCTTGCACCATTGAATCTATATCAGAACCAAATAACTGGATACCAATAGGACGTTCTACACCAAAAATATCTAGCTTTTGAACACTCTTGGCTGCATCTCTTATTAAACCCTCGGCACTAATAAACTCAGTGTACATTAAATCGGCCCCATTATCCTTACAAACCGCACGAAAGGGTGGATCGCTTACATCCTCCATTGGTGCAAGGAGTAGGGGGAAATCGCCTAAGTTTATGTTTCCTATTTTAACCATTCTAGTTTACCAAGACTAGGTTAAACCTAGCAAGTTGGCTTCAGACTATTATATTTGTACAAAATTACTCAGAATTATTTGAAAAGCTTAGAACTAGAATCGTTTACTGGCAGAACCAAGCTAGCCCAATGGCTCATCTTTATCGGGATTATGATGGTGGGTGGAGGTATTGCCTCAGTAATTTCATTGTTTGTAACTGTTGCTTTTTATCCAGATTCATTCAGCATAGTTGGTGCCAACACTGAAATGGAGAATGCTAGTGCAATGTTGGTTTTTCAAGTGGTATCGTCAATCCTTTTGTATTTGTTGGTGCCTTATTTATATGTTAAGTTTTTTAATAAACCGCTACTTCATAAGCTTAGTTCAAACGAAAAAAATCCGATTTCGGTTTTTTTATACGCAATGCTTATCATCTGTTTATCAATGCCGGTGGTGTTTTGGATGGTAAAGTTTAATAGACTTTTGGAATTGCCTGCCTTTATGGAAGGTATCGAAAATTCAATGCGAATGGCAGAAGCGAAAGCCCAAGCATTAACCACCATGTTTGTTGAAGCTGAAGGCTGGCTTATTGTATTAGCACTTATAGGGCTGGTTGTAATTCCCGGAATAGGAGAAGAGTATCTTTTCAGAGGAATTATTCAAAGTAAATTTCTACAAAGTGGTGCCTCTGTTCACGTTAGTATTTGGGCAACTGCTTTTATTTTTTCTTTTATCCACTTTCAGTTCTATGGCTTTTTGCCTAGGATGGTGTTAGGTGCCATGTTCGGGTACCTCTATTATTACTCTGGTAATTTATGGGTGCCGATGCTTGCTCACGCTACTAATAATTTATTAGCGACTCTAGAAATGCGGTTTATAGGTGCTGAGGGACTAGATTTTACTAACCTACCTCATATTGCAGGGCTTGCTTTAATAGCGATTTACTTTGTAGGCAGAGAATTTCTAAAAACTACCAATCCCCTACTCTTCCAAAAGATACCTCCTGATTGGGTAATTTTAAATGAATACCCAACCGAAGCAGAAGCTGTGGTGGTAATGCAAAACTTACTAGCTCACGATATTCCTGCAGTAAAAGTAAACAAACGCGATAGCAGTTATCTGTTTGGCTATTTTCAAGTTAAAGTGCCTACTCATTTATTAGTAAAGGCTCAATCTATCACCACCTCTACTAATAATGAACCAGAAGAAAAGTAGTTTGTCTGAATTACAACTTCGTGTGATTACGGGTTTGTTGGGTGCTACCATTATGGTTAGCGGAATGCTCTATAACGATTTATCTTTTGGGTTTTTGTTTTTGGCTATTACGGTTCTTGCTACCCAAGAATTTTACAAATTACTTCGTTTAGATGGTAACCAGCCATTGCATTGGTTAGGGCTTATGCTGAGTGGTTTATTATTCGCTGGCACTTATCTAGTAATTCATCATCAGCTAGAACCCAAATTTTTGGTTTTGCTTTTCCCCTTGATGGCTTTAGTTTTCATGGTGAAATTGTACCGAAAAGATGAAAAGCCATTTCTACATATAGCCTATACCTTTTTAGGTTTATTATATGTGGCAGTACCCTTTAGCTTATTAAACTTAGTAGCTTTTTCAAGTGGGGAGTTCAATAATCAATTGGTGAGTGGATGCTTATTTCTACTTTGGGCAAGCGACTCTGGGGCATATTTTGCGGGTAGTAAGTTTGGTAAGAACAAACTTTTTGAAAGAGTAAGCCCTAAAAAATCATGGGAAGGTTTTGTAGGCGGTATGTTCCTATCGTTAATGGTTGCGCTAATTTTAGGGCAAACCTTCACTAGTTTACCCACTTGGAAATGGATGTTTTTAAGTGTAATCATAGTAGTATGTGGCACTTATGGCGATTTGGTAGAATCGCTTTTCAAACGAAGCATTAGTATTAAAGATAGTGGCAGTATATTGCCGGGGCACGGAGGTTTTTTAGATAGATTTGATGGTTTATTGCTATCATCGCCATTTATTACCACTTTCGTACTCTTAACATAGAATTCACACACCTTTAACTAAGTAAACCTAAACAGGTTCATTACAATGAGTTGGTTTCACGATTGGTTCAATTCCCCTTATTACGCTAAGTTATACCAAAACAGAAACGAGCAAGAAGCCCGCTCTTTTGTAGATACTTTAGTAAAGGAATTAAGATTGCCTAAAGGTTCTCGGTTTTTGGATATTGCCTGTGGTAAAGGAAGGCATAGCATTCATTTGTACGAAAAGGGATACAAGGTTTTAGGAATTGATATTGCTGAAAATAATATTGAAGAAGCTAGCAAGCATACCGAAGACAATCTGAAGTTTTTGGTTTACGATATGAGGCAGCCCTTGCCAGTACCTCAACTAGCTATTTATGATGCTGCGGTAAACCTATTTACTTCATTCGGTTACTTTGAAGACGATAACGATAACGACCGTACCTTTGATGCCGCATCAGCAGCTTTAAAGCCTGGAGGTTTTATGGTGGTCGATTTCTTAAATGCCCAAAAAGTAATTAAGAACTTAGTAAAGGAAGAAATTAAATCAGTTAATGGTACATTCTTCTTTATTCACAGAGAATACGATGGTAAGCACATTACCAAAACCATAAGTTTTGACGATAAGGGCGAACAGCACGAATACCGTGAACGCGTGCAAGCCTTACACCTTGCCGACTTTGAAAAGTTATTTAACGATAATGGTATGCAGCTGATTAAAAAATTCGGCGATTACCGTTTGCGTGCTTTCGATCCTGAAGAAAGCGACCGTTTAGTAATGATTGCCCAAAAGCTTTAAGCTTTTAGGCAATCATTCATTTTTTACAATTACCTCAAACGCTTTACTACCTTTTTCAAAGAAGTAGTGAGGTAATCAATCTCTTCTTTCGTGTTATAAACTGCAAAAGAAACCCTATTAGTACCAGGAATTTGCAATCTGCTCATCAATGGTTGGGTACAGTGGTGACCAGTTCTTATTGCAATACCTTCATGGTCTAACATTAGTCCAATATCGTGGTGGTGAACACCATCCACTAAAAAGGAGATTACTGAAATTTTATTATCGGCAGTACCAATTGGTCTAAATCCTTCAATTTCAGCAGTTAGTTTTTCAGTGGCATAACTTAAAAGCTCATTTTCCCATTGAGCCATTTCAGCTTTGCCATAATGGTTTATGTAATCAATAGCTTCTTTAAAGGCAATGGTATCGGCAATATTAGGAGTGCCTGCTTCAAACTTATATGGTAGTTCGTTATAAGTGGTTACCTCGAACGATACATCCTTAATCATCTCTCCCCCACCCTGATACGGCGGAATAGCTTCAAGGATAGTTTTCTTACCATATAAAATTCCTACGCCAGTAGGTCCATACATTTTATGGGCTGAAAGTGCAAGAAAATCACAATCCAAAGCCTGAACATCAATATCTAAGTGGCTGCTTGCTTGTGCGCCATCTATTACAGTGTAAGTGCCAGTGGTTTTGGCTTTTTCAATAAAGGTTTTTACAGGATTTATAGTGCCTAAGGCATTACTTACATACACCATACTTAAAATTTTGGTGCGTTCAGTAAGCATAGCTAAACCCTCTTCAATTAAAATTTCGCCTTTTTCGTTGATAGGAATTACCTTCAAGATAGCACCTGTAAGCTCGGCTATCATTTGCCAAGGCACTATATTACTATGGTGTTCCATAGTCGTAATAAGGATTTCATCGCCTGCCTTTAAAGCATAACGTCCTAGAGAACTAGCAACCAAATTCAAGCTTTGGGTGGTGCCTTGCGTAAAGATGATTTCGGCAGTTTCCTTTGCATTGATAAATGAGCGAACCGACTCTCTAGTTGCCTCATATTCAGCAGTTGCCTTTTCTGCTAGGGTATGTATACCTCTGTGAATATTGGCGTTGATAGTATTATAATAGTAAGATAATTTCTCAATTACCTGTTTAGGCTTTTGTGTAGTTGCTGCGTTATCAAAATACACCAAAGGTTTGCCGTTAAGGCTTTGATGTAGAATTGGAAAATCAGACCTGATTTGCTGTATATCTAAAGCTGAAAATGTCGCTATTGGTTCCATAGGTTAAAATTGAATTGTCAGTTAAAGCACTTTGATTGATACCTGTTTCTGACTCTTCTATTTAGAATTGTGTTAAATTGTAAACACCTGTTCGGGCAATATGTTGTATATTTGTAAGACAGATGCAAAGTAAATCCATTTTGGGTAAATCAGAGGCATCTTAATCATACAAGGTATGAGCAATAGCACTGCATTATTAGAAGATATCACCTCGAGTGAATACAAATACGGATTTGTAACAGATATAGAAGCAGATGAAGCCCCTAAAGGACTTTCTGAAGATATAGTTCGTTTCATTTCTGCAAAGAAAAATGAACCTGAATGGATGCTAGAGTGGCGTTTGAAGGCATATCGCACTTGGCTAAAAATGAGCACACCAAAGTGGGCTAATTTAGAAGTTGCGAATATTGATTACCAAGCAATTAAGTACTACTCTGCTCCTAAACAAAAGAAAACCCTTAATTCTTTAGATGAAATTGATCCTGAATTAAGAGCCACTTTTGAAAAACTAGGCATCTCCTTAGATGAGCAAAAGCGTTTGACTGGCGTGGCTGTTGATGCTGTTATTGACTCAGTATCTATTGCCACAACTTTTAAAGGAAAATTAGCGGAGCTTGGCATTATCTTCTGCTCAATGAGCGAAGCTATACAAGAGCATCCTGAATTAATCAAGAAATATATTGGTAGCGTAGTTCCTGTATCGGATAACTATTTCAGTGCTTTAAATAGTGCTGTGTTTTCTGATGGTAGCTTCTGCTATATTCCAAAAGGCGTTCGTTGCCCAATGGAATTAAGTACCTACTTCAGAATTAATGCAGCAGAAACTGGTCAGTTTGAACGCACATTAATTGTTGCAGAAGAAGGTAGCACAGTTTCATACCTTGAAGGTTGTACCGCTCCAATGCGTGACGAGAATCAATTGCACGCCGCTGTGGTAGAGTTAGTTGCCCATAAGGACAGCTACATCAAATACAGCACCGTACAAAACTGGTACCCAGGCGATAAAGAAGGTAAAGGAGGTATTTACAATTTCGTAACCAAGCGTGGTATATGCCTTGGCAACCACAGTAAAATTAGCTGGACTCAAGTAGAAACTGGTTCCGCAATTACTTGGAAATACCCTTCAGTAATTTTGAAAGGCGATTACTCAGTTGGTGAATTTTACTCGGTTGCTGTTACCAATAACTACCAACAAGCCGATACAGGTACTAAAATGATTCACCTTGGTAAAAATACCAAGAGCAGAATTGTTTCTAAAGGTATATCTGCAGGACATAGTCAGAATAGTTACCGTGGTCTGGTAGAAGTAGCTAAACGTGCAGATAACGCTCGTAACTTTTCTCAATGCGATAGTTTGTTGATGGGTAATAAGTGTGGTGCTCACACTTTCCCTTATATAGAGGTTAAAAACCAAACTGCTCAGGTAGAACACGAAGCTACCACAAGCAAAATTGGCGAAGACCAAATATTTTACTGTAACCAGCGTGGTATGAGCACGGAAGATGCCGTTGCGCTTATTGTTAATGGTTACGCAAAAGAAGTACTTAACCAATTACCCATGGAGTTTGCTGTAGAAGCCCAAAAGCTACTCGCAATAAGTCTGGAAGGTAGCGTAGGTTGATTTAAACTGCCATTTTAGAGGTTCTGCCAATTGGCAGAACCTTTTTGTAAAACTTACAACCATTTATCTAAATCAAGAATTTATGCTCAGTATTCAAAATCTCAAAGCAAATATCGGAGAGAAAGAGATTCTGAAAGGAATAAACCTGGAAGTAAAACCAGGAGAAGTACACGCCATAATGGGTCCTAATGGTTCTGGAAAAAGTACGCTAGCATCTGTGCTTGCGGGCAGAGCCGATTACGAGGTTATGGATGGTACAGTAACTTTTAACGGAAAAGACCTTTTGGATATGGATCCTGAGGTAAGAGCCCGTGAAGGTATATTTTTAGCTTTTCAATATCCTGTAGAAATACCAGGTGTTTCTACTACTAACTTTATGAAAACCGCCGTTAACGAAGTGCGCAAGCACCGTGGGCAGGAGCCATTAGATGCTTTAGGTTTTCTGACTTTGATGAAGGAAAAAATGAAGTTGGTTGAAATTAGCCAATCGCTATTAAGTCGCTCATTAAACGAAGGCTTTAGCGGTGGTGAAAAGAAACGTAACGAGGTATTCCAAATGGCTATGCTGGAGCCACAATTAAGCATTTTAGATGAAACCGATTCTGGTTTAGATATTGATGCTTTACGTATTGTAGCTCACGGAGTTAATACCCTTCGTAACGAAAACAATGCTACAATAGTAGTTACCCACTACCAGCGTTTGCTAGATTATATAGTGCCTGATTTTGTGCACGTGCTTTATAACGGACGTATCGTAAAGAGTGGTACAAAGGAACTAGCCCTAGAACTAGAAGAAAAAGGCTACGATTGGATTAAGGCAGAAGCCGATGCCGCAACAGTTTAATCAGTTATTCACCGCAAAACCAAGCAGCAATGACTGAAAAACTAGCCAATCCTATTTCTGAAGCAGTAATAGCAAACTTTCACGCCTTTGAACAATCGTTAGGGGCCGATACTGTTGCTATTCACCATCATACAAGGAAGGAAGCGCTTAATCATTTCTTAAGATTGGGCGTACCTACCACAAAAAACGAAGAGTGGCGATATACTAATATCGCTCCAAGCTTGAAAGGCAAATTCGATTTTGCGAAAACAAGCAAGTCTTCAAATCTTGATCCTGAGTTTTTAACCAGTACCCTTTTTGAAGGTATTGAAGCCAATATCATCGTATTGGTAAATGGCAAATATTTGCCGTATTCTAGTACTGTTCTCTCCCCTATTCATGAGGTTGAGATTTTAGCTTTAGATAGGGCTATCGAGAAAAGGTCGGCCATTCTTGATACTTACTATACTAAAGTAGCTCCTTACAATAACAATGCCCTTAATGCCTTAAATACAGCCTTTGCAGAACAAGGTGCTTTTATTTATGTGCCTGAAGGTAAGGAGGTTGAATTACCTATTTTCATTCATCATATTGCCGATGGTACTTCAGATTCAACAATCTGTCACCCGCGAAATCTGATTGTTTTAGGTAAGAATGCTAAGGTTACCATTGTTGAAACCTATTCAAGCTTAGGTGAAAATTCGGTTTTTACCAATGCATTATCTGAAGTAGTAGTTAGTGAAGGTGCTCATTTGGAGTATGTTAAAATGCAAGCCGAAAAAGGCAATGCCACCCAAGTTAACTTCACTCAAATAAACCACGCAGGTAACAGTACATCTAATACCACAACCATTACGGTTGGGGGTAAACTGGTGCGTAACAACTTGCATATTGCAGTTGATGGCGAATTTGCTGAAGCTAATTTGAACGGATTATATTGGTTAAATGCCGATAGATTGGTAGATAACCATACACTTGTTGACCATATCCAGCCAAATAGCCAAAGTAATGAACTTTACAAAGGCATAGTTTCTGATAAGGGAACTGCTGTATTTAATGGTAAAATCTTTGTAAAAGCTGAAGCACAAAAGACCAATGCTTTCCAGAGTAATAGAAATATCCTATTAAGTCCTGATGGTACAGTAAACACAAAACCTCAACTTGAGATTTTTGCCGACGATGTACGTTGTACTCACGGTTGTACAACCGGTGCTATGGATAACGAACCTATGTTCTACTTGAGAAGCAGAGGTTTAGACGAGAATACTGCTAGGGCTATGCTACTGCACGCTTTTGCGCAAGAAGTAGTAGAGAAAATTAATCACGATAGCATAAAACAATTCATTGCTAGGCAAATAGATAGCCTACTAGGCTTTGAAAACGAATAGTTTTTCTATCCCCTATTCCTTTAAAAATACGTAATTTTGAAGCGCAAAGAAGAACTCACTTCTTTGCGCTTCTCTTGTAAATTTACTAATGGCACAAAGAAGAGACCACGTTGAAATTGGCATAGTGCAGCTAACTTGCTCTGCAAATGTTGAAGAAAATATAGTTAAACATACGGCTGCAATACGTGAAGCACACGCTAAAGGTGCTCAGGTAATTGTATTACAAGAGTTGTTTACATCGCTTTACTTTTGCGACGAAGAAGACTATGCAAACTTCTCATTAGCGGAAGCTATCCCTGGTCCTACCACTACAGTTATGGCTGAATTAGCCGATGAACTTGGGGTGGTAATTGTGGCATCATTATTTGAAAAAAGAGCCGAAGGTTTATATCATAATACCACTGCTGTTATAGATGCAGATGGTACTTACTTGGGTAAGTACAGGAAAATGCATATCCCTGACGATCCTGGTTATTATGAGAAGTTTTACTTCACTCCAGGCGATTTAGGCTATAAGGTTTTTGATACCCAATTTGGAAAAATTGGCGTTTTAATTTGCTGGGACCAATGGTATCCAGAAGCTGCAAGAATTACAGCGCTTATGGGAGCCGATTACTTGGTTTATCCTACAGCTATAGGCTGGCATAAAGACCAAGACCAACAAACCAACCAAGACCAATACAATGCTTGGCAAACTATGCAACGTGCTCACTCAGTTGCAAATGGATTACCTGTAATTTCTGTAAATAGAACTGGGGTTGAAGGCGATATGCAATTTTGGGGCGGTAGTTTTGTAACTAATGGCTTCGGACGTATTGAATACCAAGCACCTCATTTGGAAGAGGTCATTCACGTGGTTACTGTTTCTTTAAAGGATAGTAATTATTACAGAACCCATTGGCCGTTTTTACGTGATAGACGTATTGATAGCTATCAGCCTATCACAAAAAGATTAATTGACGAGCAATAAGCCCAAACTACTCCTTACCAATGGCATTTAATCCTGCACAATCTCCAAAATC
>JAIYDB010000025.1 GCA_027487695.1 Cytophagaceae bacterium
CCGATTGATGTTGCTCAATTACTTACACCTGCCCAAATTTCCAGCCTTGAAGAAACTAAAAGGCTTATTTCTGAAGGAAAAATGGAGTTTTATGATTGGGACGATATTAAAGAGGATTTACTTAGCGTCAATTAAGTTTCAAACTGCTTTTAACTAAAATATCTTTAATAAAATTCACTTAAAAATTTACCGATATGACCCGTATAACTGTTGAAATTCCAGATGAATCAAAAGCCAATTTGGTAAGTTATTTAGAAGCCAACGGCTTTTACTTTGAAGAAAATAAGGAGGAGGATGTAAAAGACCTTTTTACACCTGCACAAATCGAACGCTTCGATAAAATTAGCGCTGGAATTAAATCAGGTGAAATTAAACACACTGACTGGAATATCTTAAGAAAGAAATATTTTAATGACTAACACTTATATTATTTCCGTATCTGATATTGCTGAACAAAGTATTGAAGAGGCCTACCTATTTTATCTCGATAAGAATGAAAAACTTGCTATTAGATTTCTATCATGTTTAGATAAGAAATTAAAGTCATTGTCTACCTTTCCTGTTAGAACAAGAGCCCAAGCCAATTACCATTATTATCCATTAAATGACTTTCCTTACGCAATCGTTTATACTATTGATTCAACGGATTGTATTGTTTTTATTACAGATGTTATTCATACATCAAAAGAACACAGCTATTTTTAATAGTTAGGTATTTTTTTACCCTTCCGTTTCTTCAACTACCTCTTTTTCAACTGCTGTAAACACAGCCTCTGCAATATTTTGCTGCATTAATCTAGCACCAAGTGCAGTTCTACCTACTTCTTTTGGAAGCAATACAGTAGTTTTAAAATCAACACTTTGGGTAGTTTTCTTCTTTAAATCTGTATAGAAATCAACCTTTAGGTTTAACTCATTGCCAATGGCTGCAGAGAGTATATAACTTCCTTTTTCACCACTATTACATTGGAATCGTTTACCCGTAGTTGTGGTATCAATTAAGAATCGTTTGAAGTACCAAGCCTTTTGACCTGCCTCATAGTGAACAAGGTTAACAACCGCATCTTTATCGAACTTACCCAGATAACGTAGTTGCTCATTATCGTACCTATTGGTTAATGCAAATGCATCAAGCTCATAGGTACCATCTTTGTAAACCGCCAAAATGAGGTCGTCTGGTTCAAAATCAGCTAGTTTAGCACCATGACCTGTGGTATTGAGTTTACCCACTGCCGCATCGTACCATACTTCCTGACCGCCTAAGGTACTCTTGCCCTTTGCTTTAAACTTCACTTCCTTAACAGGATAGCGAGTTAGGATGTTACCACCTGCTGCTCTACCCTTGATGGCAACTGTACTAAAATCAAAATCAAAAATCTTGTTTCTAGCGGTACTTGCTGGGGTAAGTTTTACGGTAACTATTTCAGCCTCACCATTAGGGTTAGCACTGAAATAGGTCATTTTATCGTTTTTGCCGCCTTTGTGAACTGTATACTCTTTATCACGAGTTACACCTGTAACTTGGAAACGCTTCACCATAGTGTGACCTGTTTCCGTATCTAGGTAGGTAACATTATAGGTGGTGCGCTCATCGCCTTTGCGGTACACCCAAACGTATTCTACGTTTTTACCTACAAAAACCTTTTCCCCTATTTTAACAACCTTGTAGGTACCATTTTTAAGGAATACAATTACATCGTCTAAGTCTGAACAATCGCAAATGTATTCGTCTTTCTTTAAGCTGTACCCTAAGAAACCATCTGCACGGTTCACATATAGCTTTTGGTTATTAGCCGCCACTACCACAGCCGAGATATTATCAAACTGACGGATTTCAGTTAAACGTTCTCTGCCTTTGCCGTACTTTTTAAGGAGGTCTTTATACCATGCAATGGTATATTCTTTCAGGTGGTTTAGGTGATGTTCTGTTTCAGCTAATTCCTTTTCAAGATTTCTGATTAGTTCATCGGCCTTAAAACCATCGAACTTAGAAATACGCTTGATCTTAATTTCGGTTAAGCGAACTATATCGTCAGTAGTAATAACCCTATAAAACTGTGGCTTAAATGGTTCTAAGCCTTTATCAATAGTACTGATTACTGCATCCCAAGTTTCGCATTCTTCTATATCACGATAAATGCGATTTTCAATAAATATCTTTTCTAGGGAACTGAATAGGATTTTCTCCATCAGTTCCGCTTTTCTAATCTCTAATTCCCGACGTAGTAATTCCTTGGTTTGCTCCGTGCAAATTTTCAGAATGTCTGATACCCCAACAAAGTGTGGCTTATCGGCAATGATAATACAAGCATTAGGCGATACACTGTTCTGGCAAAGTGTAAATGCATAAAGAGCATCAATAGTGATATCAGGAGATACTCCAGGTGCCAAATGCACTTGAATTTCAACATCCTTGGCGGTGTTATCAATTACCTTTTTAATCTTGATTTTACCGCTATCGCTTGCCTTGATAATGCTTTCGATTAGCTTGTCGGACGTTACTCCGTATGGTAGGTCTTTAATGACTACCATTTTTTTGTCCACATCTTCAATGTGGGCACGTACCCTTACTTTTCCACCTCGGTTACCATCTTTGTATTCAGATACATCGACCATACCAGCGGTAAGGAAATCTGGATATAATTCAAAAGGCTTATTCTGCAAATGCGCAATACTTGCTTCACACAGCTCGCAGAAATTATGAGGTAAAATACTGGTACTTAAACCTACTGCAATACCTTCAACGCCTTGCGCAAGCAGTAAAGGGAACTTAACTGGCAGGGTTACTGGTTCACGCTTTCTACCATCATAGCTTAGTTGCCAATCAGTAGTTTGCGGATTGAATAATATATCGAGGGCTAACTTACTAAGTCTAGCTTCTATATAACGAGGGGCAGCAGCACCATCGCCAGTACGAACATCGCCCCAGTTACCTTGGGTATCAATAAGTAAATTTTTCTGTCCAAGGTTTACGATAGCATCGCCTATACTCGCATCACCGTGTGGGTGATACTGCATAGTTTGACCAATAATATTGGCTACCTTATTAAACCTGCCATCGTCCATTTCCTTCATCGCATGGAAAATACGACGTTGAACAGGCTTTAATCCATCTTCAATTGAAGGTACCGCACGTTCTAAGATAACGTAACTGGCATATTCCAAAAACCAATTCTCAAATAACCCACCTACAGCAATGGCATCTTGCATTGCAGGTTCATTGTTACCAAGTTCGTTTTCAGGTATATTTTCTTCCACGTTACTGTTAAATTGATAAGGTATTAGGGTAATAAGTTTGCAAAGATACGCTAAACTTTGGCAGGTGAAAGTTTAAAACTATTCCTTAAAAGAAAGGCAGCCACTAATTCTATTCCTGTAAAAACTGCCATAGATCCTGCTATGCTACTATTCCACCATAAGGCTAAGTAATAACCACCAATGGCAGCTGCTACGCCAAATAGAATGGCTAAAACCATCATTTGTTTAAATTGTGTAGTTAGCAAATAAGCCGCTGATGCTGGCACCACCATTAAGGCAACCACCAATATTGCCCCGACAGCATCAAAAGTGGTTACTGTAGTAACTGATACCAATGCCATAAGCACCTGATTCCAAAAGGCCACGTTAATGCCTATGGCAGCAGCGTAATTAGGATCGAACGAGGTTAGGAAAAATTCTTTGAAGAAAATACCGATTACCAAGGAAATGATTAGGATTACAACTCCCATTACATAGGCTATTCTTGGACCAAATTCAAGTCCTGTTGCGGAGCTAATTAGATCAAATGGAACCAATGCAATTTCTCCATACAGTACACAATCTTGGTCTAAATCTACCTGACTTGCAAAAGCTGTCAGTAAGATTACGCCACCAGCAAAAAGCCAAGTAAATGTTACTCCAATGGCCGCATCTGATTGTAAACCAGCTTTTTTGTGTAGAAATTCGATAAATAAAGAACTGAAAACGCCAGCAGCAACTGCACCTGCCAGCATTACATAATTATCTCTTGAGCCACTGATTAGGAATGCCAAAACTATACCAGGCAAAACTGCGTGGCTAATCGCATCTGATACCATGGACATTTTCCGAAGCACCAAAAAGCACCCAGGTATAGCACAGGCTATTGCCACTAAGCAACCAGATAATAGTATATAAAATTCTTCTAATGCCATTTTCTACTATTTCAACTCGATTACAATACTTATATTTGTAAATCGTTCAAATGTAAAACAACCTACCCGAATATAGATGAAATTTAACTTAAAAATAGCTGCCCTAGCCATTGCTTTATCTGGGCTTTGGGGTTGCGGCAAAGATAGTGGTACCACTTCAAATCCAGAATTTGGTACAGTAAAGGTAGTTATCAACCATAAAGTTAATAATCAACCTCTTGTATTGAGCACATCGGCAATTCCAGATTCTTTAGGAAATAGCGTTGTTCCTAATGCGATGTCGTTTTATTTGAGTAATTTAACTTTGAATGGAACTAAGCCATTTGTAGAAAATTTAAGCTATCACCTAGTTAGAGTAAGCGCAACTACTGATAGTTCTGTTTTCCTAGTTAAGAATGTACCTACCGGGACTTATACAGGTTTAGATATGAGTTTTGGGGTGGATAGCGTTGCAAACGGCAGAACTGATTTTGTAGGCGACTTGGATATCTCTAATCATATGTCTTGGAATTGGGATACGGGCTACAAGTTCTTGTTATTAGAAGGTAGCTATGTTGCTCCTGGTCAACCAAATCAAGGTGTAGTTTACCATTTAGGCCGTCAAGAGGCTTTTGGCAAAATAAACTGGTCTGGCTTTAATGGTGCCGAACTAAAAGTAAGCAACGAAAAAACTACAACCTTACGTCTTATAGCTAACTACGATAAGCTATTTGAAGGTGTAAATGTAAAGACTAACTTTATGGTAATGGGACCTGGTGTTCCAAATAAAAGTGTTGCACAAAATTTCCAAAACAAGGTTATTGGTCTTGTGGGGGTGGGTAACCCTCAGTAGTTTACTATTTAGTTGTGAGCGGAGTTATCCACTTCAACCTATTAGTGAAATACCAGACTATTTCCCTAAACCATTTCCTGATGATAGTTTAAATAAAAGCACTCCCCAAAGAGTGCTTTTAGGTAAAGAATTGTTTTTTGAAACACAATTAAGTGCCGATGGCAAAGTTTCCTGTGCTTCTTGTCACAATCCTAAGCTTTGGTATTCTGATAAGGTAGCGCATTCAAAATCAGCCTTTGCAGACGATAGTACCATTAGAAACGCTCCTCCAATCTTTAACTTAGCTTGGAAGAAACCGTTCTTTTGGGATGGAGGTATTAAGAATTTAGAATCCTTATCTTTTGCACCTTTACAAAGTCATTCGGAAATGCGTGCCGATTTGGCTAAACAAATTCCCTTCTTAAATAGAAAGGTAGCTTATAGGGTTTTAGCTAGACAAGCATATAACTCGGACACAATCAACAGCCAAGTTTTAGGTAGGGCATTAGCTGTTTTTATCAAAAGTATAACCTCTTACAACAGTAAGTGGGATAAGGTGCAACAAGGCAAATCAGCCTTTTCAGCTTATGAATTACAAGGAAAAACCATTTTTGAGCGTAAGTGCCAATCGTGCCACAAACCGCCCTTGTTTTATGATAATAAGCATCATAATATATTCCTAGATACAGATTCCTTACCGAAGGACCACGAAAAGATTTTCTACGGTAGGTATAGGATAACCTACAATGCAGAAGATATTTATGCCTACTCTACTCCTAGTTTAAGGAACCTTGTTTTTACCGCTCCTTATATGCACGATGGCAGGTATAAAACTTTAGAGGAGGTACTTACCTTTTATGAGGATGGATGCAGACCTATTCATCACTTAAAATCTAATGAAAAGGCACCTTTATTGGCTTTTCTCAAAACATTAACCGATTCAACAGTTGTTAAATAATATGAGTGCAATGATTAAAATCAGTGAATGCACTCAGAATTTCTCTTATCCTTGCATTAATTACTCTGATTAAATATTCACTATGAAATTACAATCGCTTGTTATAGTTGTAGCTGTGTTGGGTGTACTTGGTTATTTTGGTTACAAGGCCTACAACCAGTTTACTAATGAAAAGCCTGAAAGAGAGTTGCTATACTTTGGTCCAATTAAAAAGGAGCAAGATAGTACTGTGGTTTACCATTCAGTTGCAGACTTTAAATTCTTAGATCAGGATAGTAACGAAGTAACACCTGCCAATTTTGAAGGGAAAATCTATGTTACCGATTTCTTCTTTACCACCTGTGAAACCATTTGCCCTATTATGAGCAAGCAAATGCAGCGCGTTGTAAAGACCTTTGAAAACGAACCTAGAGTTGCTTTCCTAAGTCATACGGTTGAACCTGAATACGATTCAGTTTCTATTCTGAAAGATTACGCCAAAGAGCACGAAGCAGATAGCAAAGTATGGCACTTTGTAACGGGGCCAAAACCAGAACTTTACAGAATGGCAAGAGAATCGTACTTCCTAGTAGATTCTCACGGTGATGGCGGTCCTGACGATTTTATCCATACTGAGCGTTTTGCACTAATTGATATGGACCAACATATTCGTGGATATTACGACGGTACAGATAGCGCCGATGTAGATAAGCTAATTAACGAAATGAAGCTTTTACTTAAGTATTACGACTACAAGGCAAAGCAATAATTCCTAATTATAACTACCTGCCGCACATAGGCTTAAATTCGCAATACTTGCAATTATCTAAGTTTTCAGTTTGGGTAAATGGCAAGTTTATATCAAACAGGGTAGCCAGTTTTTCGCCTATCAATTGCTTAAACTTATTGAGGTATGCTGTGTCAAACGGCATACCTTTTTCATAATCCTTTATATGGATTTTGTAGTTATTGAGCGGGTCGTATCCAGGACTAATCATTTCAGCTAGCTTATAAATCCCAGGTTCAAATTGCGTATCGGTATCTTGTAAATACATAATTGCATATACAAATACTTGCATTATAGCCTTTACTGATTTTTTAGCATTACGATCAAACAAGGCTTCCACGTTTGGCGCATCCAAAACATCTTTACCTGTTTTGTAATCGATAATTCTCAAGGTATCTCCTACCCTATCAATACGGTCTATTTTACCATTGATTTGGATTGTAAATTCAGTTCCATCGGCAAGGGTTATTGGCAATAAAAGTGGTTTTTGAGCTTCTTGGGCTACAATTTGTAAATCGGTAAGTTTTGAATCGGCTGTAATAACCTTGTTCAGGTAATTTTTAATTAGCTCAATGGTTAATATACTTTCTCCTTTTACCTCATTAGCTGGTACGCCAAAGTGTTGCTCTATCTTTTGATAAAATGCAGCGAATGCTAACTTTCTTACTTGCTCAAAATCAGACTCTTGCAAAATGATTCCTTTGCCTTCAAATGGTTTATAACCTGCCTCAATAGATTCGTGGAAAAAAGTACCAATTGTAGCGGCATCCATACCTATAACTACCTCTTCAGGTGCGCTTAAATACGCCATCCTATGTAAGTAAAACCGTAAGCTACATTCAAGGTATTCATTAATAGCAGATGGTGAAATTCCTTTAGAAGTAGCCCCAAAGCGCTGGTTTAGCTTATTAACAATTGCAGGTGTTTTAGGAATTACAATAGGCGGAATACTTCCTGTCCCTACCGTAGTGCTTAATGCAGTTTGAGCAATTGGGTAATTTAATAGGTACTTTAACTGCCCCAAGAAACGAGTAGGTTCATTATTACTAGTATCATCAGACCCTACAGAATAAAAAATATGGGCTGTTTTACTTCTGCTTAATAACCTAAAAAACTGGTACGAGAAGTTTGCTGCAAGCTGTTCTGGCAAAGGCAATCCAAATCCCTTTCTTAAGTTATATGGCACAAATGATCCACGGCTTTGGAACTTCGGAGGCAAACTGCCTTCATTAGCTCCAAGTATAAATACAGTATCAAAATCTAAGGTCATAGACTCTCGCAACTGCATTATTTGAAGACCAATCAATGGCTCGCCCAAGAATGGTATTTGCGCACCACCTAGTACCTGCAATGCCAAACGCCAAACATCATAAGGTTCAACACCTGAATCATAAGTGTTCAATACCTCCTGTAACGACGATAGCTGCAGGAATGCAATATGGTAAAACTGTTCTTCAAACGAATTTTTGAACCAATCGGTACTAATGTTTGGAGTAACCAAGGTATTAAGCAACTCAAACAAAAGACTAAATACTTGTGTTGGCTGGGTAACTCTAGTAAAAAGTAGCGATTGTAGTTTGCTGCCATCTATAAATTCGGTGGCATAGACATATTGCTTTTTGTCCTTTACAATCTTTTCAATGACCTCCCTTTCAACATTAACTTGAATAGCCCTCGCATAATCATTTCTTAAAAAGGATAGCATCTCAGGACTTTCGTACTGCGTTTTACCACTTTCCCTTAAGCGGATAAAACTCTGTAAAAAGCTATATAAGGTGGTTTGCTTAAAAGGAAACTGTAAGGTTACGTTAATGGTACCAATCTCCTTAGGAATAGCGTGCAATAGCGGAATCAGGTAACTACCATCAGGAATAATTACAGCCACTTTTTGGTAAGCCGTATCGGTAGGTAGTTGTCTAATTAAGGTGGCAGTAAGTTTTACTTCTTCTGTTAAGCCACCGCATATATAGCTTTGGGTAGTTGTTTCTGGAATGGTGATATCGTCTTTGGTGAACTTAGGCAGTGTTTCAGAAAGCAGGTAGTGTTTTTTGTACCTGTTATAATACTGACTTACCTCTGCACCATCCATTTGCAAATACCATGGGTTATAATCCCAAATAATTTTTGCTTTGTACTTTTCTAGTAATAAACATATTAGCTTTTCTTCTGCTTTACTTAATTGGTTGAAGCCTGCGATTATTATGGTTTTGTACTGGCTAGCATCGTCCCATTTGCTTTGTTCTAAGTACTCAACCGCCTTCTTTAATCTGAAGCCTCTTGCACCTGCTTTTAGCTCTTCACACTTTTCAGTGTAAAGTTTATATAGCATAGGTAATTGCTGCCAAAATGCTAAGAATCGCTGTTTTTCTTCAGTTATATCGCTGTTATCGGCAACGTGAATACTGTTCCAGAACATCTTTAAATGTTCTATTTGTTCTGGTTCTAAGCCTTCAAAACGAAGGTCAATTTCCTTAATGCTGCCCACATATTCCAATACCTTTTCAGCATCGGCAAGAGATGCATCTATATCATTAAAGTCGCTAAGGAGCATATTGCCCCAAGTAAAAAATCGGGAAATGGTTTCTGCATCAGGAACCAACTTTCTATAAATATTAAAAAGTGTAAATACTTGTGCATTGGTATCTAAGGCACTGGTATTGCCAATACGAGCAGCCAATTCATCAAGCGTAGTAATTTCTGGTAGCCAAATGGTTTTGTTAAAGTGCTTACCAAGTATTTCGGAAAAAAACAAACCGGCTCTTTTGGTAGGGAATACCACAAGAGCCGATTGTAATTCATTAGGGTCAGTAAACTGACTAGCTACGGTTGATAAAAAAGCGTTCAAGTATATTATGCGATTAGTATTTCTTTATTTCATCGCTAATATCGTAAATTTCTAATTCATTATTGAGTGATTTTAAAATACTTTGAGCAGCTGCACTGCGATAGCCTGCTGCACAATGCACTACAATAGGCTTAGAACCATCAATTTCGCCAGCTCTATCTAATAGTTCAGGCAAAGGGATATGCTTAGCTGAAGGGAAAATCACTTTGTCTTTGTATTCACCTTGGTTGCGCACATCTATTATTTGTAGTTCAGATTTCTTAGCTTCAAAATCAGGAATAGAAATCTTTGAAAGGCTAACTTTTTCACCTGATGGATTTACGATTAGTCCTTTCACAAAGCTTTCATATCCAATTTTACTTAGTTTGAATAAAGCGGTTTCTAGCTGTTCGCTGCTATCGCCAACCAGATAAAAACTATTGTGAGGAGCTACAATGCTTCCTACCCAAGTTTCAAATTTTCCTCCTTCTTGTATGTTCCAAGCACCTTTTAAGTGGCTAGCTTTAAAGGTTTCTTCTGGTCTTATATCTATTATAATAGCTCCAGCTTCTATCACACTACCTTCTGGCAAACGAGCTACTTTATCAAGGCTTTCTTGCAGGTTAGGCGCCCCGTTCTTGTTAAGCTCCACATTATAGCCAAAGTATTTTGGCATAAAGGGTTGGTCGGCCAGCAATGTTTTTATAAAGCTAGGCTCATCCATAGGTTGTAAAGCGTAGTTGCTGCTAAGTTCTCTTCCGATTGTACTATGCAAATCTGGACTTAAACTTTTACCACATAAAGAACCAGCACCGTGGGCAGGATAAACCAAGGTATCAGGCTCTAACATCATAATGATTTCACGAGTCGATGCATACATGGCAGATGCAAGTTTTTCTCTGGTAGCTGTAATATTACCAGCATTCTCTCTTAAATCTGGACGTCCTACATCGCCAACAAATAAAGTATCGCCACTGAAAAGGGCGTGTTCATTGCCTTGCTCATCAATCAATAACAAGCTGATACTATCTGGTGAATGTCCTGGTGTGAACAATACTCTAATTGAAACATCGCCAATTTTTATTTCTGTTCCGTGCATCACTGCCTTATGAGCATAAATTGCCCCATATTCTTGGCTTACATAAATAGTGGCACCTGTTAATTTAGATAGTTCTAAATGCGAACTAACAAAATCGGCATGAGGGTGGGTTTCAAAAATGGAGGTAATTTTTGCACCATATTGTTCGGCAAATTCTAAGTAAGGTTGCGGATCGCGAGCAGGGTCCACTACTGCCATTTCACCATTACTTATAATTGCATAAGAGCCGTGGGCTAAACCTTTATCGTAAAACTGTTCTAAAATCATCTATTTAAGTGGGTTTAATAGCTTTGTGAGTGCTTTCAACAAATATAAGGGGATATGATTACGTTGTAATGTTTAACCTGCCAAAGTTTTTGATAGTTTTGAGGGTTTCAAATTTTGTACCTGAATTAATTTAATCCTCCAATACCTTGCAAACCGATAGTCTGGTCATAATTCCTACCTATAACGAGATTGAAAATATAGAAGCCATTATCCGAAAGGTGATGTCGCTTCCCTACCCTTTCGATATATTGATTGTAGATGATGGTTCGCCAGATGGAACTGCTTTAAAAGTAGAAGAATTGCAGCTTTTGTTTGAAAACAGGGTACATATACTCAAGCGTAAAGGCAAGCAAGGGCTTGGAACTGCTTACATTGCTGGGTTTAGATTTGCATTAGAAAAGAGCTACGAATTTGTTTTTGAAATGGATGCTGATTTTAGCCATAATCCTGACGATTTGGTTAGACTGCGTGAAGCTTGTCTGAATGGTGCCGATATGGCAGTTGGAAGTAGATATGTTTCAGGTGTAAACGTAGTAAACTGGCCAATGAGCAGGGTACTGATGAGCTATTTTTCGGGCTATTATGTGCGCTTTATCACCGGCTTACCAGTGATGGATACTACAGCAGGTTTTAAATGCTATCGTAGAAAAGTGCTACAAACTATCCCTTTGGATAAAGTACGCTTCGTAGGTTATGCCTTTCAAATAGAAATGAAGTTTACAACTTGGAAATATGGTTTTAATGTTGTTGAAGTACCTATTATATTTACCGATAGAACAAAAGGCGTAAGTAAAATGAGTACCAAGATTTTCAAGGAAGCTGTAATTGGGGTACTCCAAATGAAAATTGACAGTTTGTTCCGAAATTATAAAGTAAACTATTTAGAAGAGTAAACCGTTATGTTTCAGACTTATGCAGAGGCTATGGATTGGATACTGTCCCAATTGCCGATGTTCACTAGAATTGGGGCTACAGCATATAAGCCTGGTATTGGCAATATAGTAGCCTTGTGTGAAGCATTAGGAAATCCGCATTTGAAATATCCTATTATTCATATTGCTGGAACAAATGGAAAGGGTAGTAGCAGTCATTCTATCGCATCTGTTTTGCAAGCAGCTGGTTACAAAACCGGTTTGCATACTTCACCGCACCTTAAAAAGTTTAATGAGCGCATTAGAATAAATGGATTTGAATGGGACGATGAGCAAATACTTCAGTTTATTAATACCCATCAAATTATAATCAACGTTATAAAACCAAGTTATTTTGAAATTTCAGTAGCAATGGCATTTTATGCTTTTGCAAAGGAAAACGTTGATATTGCGGTAATTGAAACAGGATTAGGTGGTAGGCTAGATAGTACTAACATAGTAAATCCTTTGGTTTCTTTAATTACCAATATTGGATGGGATCATACCGATTTATTAGGCGATACTCTTCCGAAAATAGCAGCAGAAAAGGCTGGTATCATTAAGCCCTATGTGCCTGCAATCATTAGTAAATATCAGGAAGAATGTGCACCTGTATTTATTAAAAAAGCAGAATCGGTTAATGCCCCACTTGCCTTTGCAAAAGACCATTTAAATGTGAAGGAATTAAGTAATACCGGCTTGGAAGTTACTTATGGTGTTAATTGGAGCAATGGTAGCAGAATGGTGATTAACAGCGACCTTACAGGTAGCTATCAAATAGACAATATCCCAGGTATTCTGTTAACTATAAAAACCTTGCAAGACCAAGGCTTTGAAATATCAGCAGATGCTATTGCAAAAGGCTTAGCAAATGTAAAAGCCAATACTTGGCTAAAAGGAAGGTGGCAAGTTTTAAATGAACAGCCACTTACCATTGCAGATACTGGTCATAATAAAGATGGCTTAAAGCAAGTTTTTACTCAACTTGAAAAAGTTAGAACTGGGAAACTTTTTATCGTACTTGGTATGATGGCTGATAAAGACTTTGAAGCCATAAAAAATTTGTTCCCTACAGATGCACTGTACCTTACTTGTTCCCCAAATACTCCAAGGGCATTACCTGCTAACCAGCTAACAGAAAAGCTTTTAGCTATTAACTTGGAAGCTATTACTATAGGAACTGTTTCTGACGCATATGAAAAGGTAAAAGAGTTAGCCACTCCTTCAGATACTATTTTTATAGGTGGTTCAACCTTTGTGGTGGCAGAAATTCCTGATTTATAAGAAGGCATTAAACCTTTTAGGGTATTTTCCATCTAACCATTAGGTTTAAAAGTAACTTCATACCCATTACCCTTGGAGCTAAGCGAACAAGAAATTATTGCCCTTATTCTTGAGCCATCTTCTAGAGAAGCTGCTTTTAAATTGTTGCTTAAAAAGTACCAACAGCGCATTTATTGGCATATCAGAAAAATGGTAATTGACCACGACGATGCCGACGATGTAACCCAAGAAACCTTCATTAAGGTATGGACAGCTTTGCCAAACTTTAGGGGCGATAGCAAACTGTTTACTTGGATTTATAGAATTGCTACCAACGAATGTTTGAATTTTCTGGAAAAGAAAAAACGCAAACAAAGCGTATCGATCAATGGTGAGGAGGAGGAATTCTTTACTAGAAACCTTGAAAGTGGCAGTTATATAGATGGTACAGAAGTTCAATTGAAGCTACAAAAGGCCATTTTAACCTTGCCAGAAAAACAGCGTTTGGTATTCAATATGAAATACTTTGACGATGTAACCTATGAGGAAATGAGCGAGATACTGGAAACATCGGTAGGTGCTTTGAAATCGAGCTACCACTTCGCAGTTAAAAAAATAGAATCCTACTTTGCCCAACAAGTATTTTAATATGGACTCATTTATAGAAAATATTGAAAACAGAATACTGCCAGGGGGTAAAGAACTTCCCTTTCAAGTACCTGCTGACTTTTGGCTAAGTCAAGAGAAACAAATATTGAGTGGTTTAAATACTGAAGTAACTTATAAACTACCGCACACTTTACCATTTCAAGTCCCTGAGAATTATTTCAGCAACCTTGAAGAAGCCATACTTGCAGGTATTTCAGACCAAGAAATTGTGCCAAGTTTTCCAATGGGTATTGGCTTACCTTTTCAGGCACCTAGCAAAATGGAATTTGAAAAGGCAATTCTGCCTCAAGAACCAAAGCAAGTTGGTATTAATACAGTTCGAAAAATTTGGTATTATTCTGCTGCTGCAAGTGTAGCGATTGCAATAGTGCTAGGGTTCCTTTATAGCAATCCTTTCGGTGGTAACAAATCCCAAGTAGCTGAAGGTTTGCAAGAAGTAAGTAAGGATGCTGTTGTTGAATACTTGGCTTCAATGCCTGTGCATAATTCAGATATCGTAGATATGACCCCCGACGATCATCTGAATACAGTATTGGATGATATAAGTACTGAAGCACTTGCCCAACCATCTGAATTAGAATTAGAAAACTCCGACCTTAACCTTTACGCCGATGAAATTTATATTCAATAAATTATATTGTTTAGCATTAATAACAGCAATGCTAGCCCTTGCGAACACCACCCAAGCGCAAACCGAGGAACCTAGCCAAGAAGAAGGTAGGCATGAACGCGGAAGACGTGGTAGGCATAAAGGAGATGGTAAAATTGAAGCTGCTAGAATTGGTTACCTAACCTCTAAGCTTGATTTATCCGAAGCCCAAGCAAAAGACTTTTGGCCAATTCATACGGAATACTCAAAAAAGCGTAAAGAGATTTATATGCAAATGAGGCAGTTAAAACGCGATATTGATGTTGATAACCTTACTGAAGACCAAGCCGCAGCTAAACTTAAACTACTATTTGAGTTAAGAGAAACAGAGGTAAAGCTTGAAAAGGAATACAGCAAACGTTTCTTGAAGGTGTTAACTAACGTGCAGTTAGTGAAGTACTTTCAAGCGGAAATTGAATTTACCCGTATGCTTTTAAAGCGTTTAGGTAAAAGAGATATGCATCCGCCTATTGAAGAATAAGAGGCAATCCTATTCTGCCACCTTTAGTTGTAATTACAACTGTATAGGTACCTGTTTTAAGTAGTTTACTGAAAGAAAGTTCAAAGTTATTAGAACCTTTAGAAGCATTAACCGATGCTTCTATTTTTTTACCCGCACTTTCAAATAAGTCTATTTGCACTACTTCTGAAGCATTAGGTGTAGTAACTAATACCTTTCCTTTAGTAGGATTAGGACTTAGTGAATAGCCTTTTTTGGTTCCTGTGTTTTTAGTTGATAGAATTCGGTAGGCTTCTACAAATCTATTCCAACGAAAAAGGCCGTAACCGGTATTGTTATTTGGTGTTGGGATAGCAGCGTTTAGGGTATCCATAGTGCAGCTTTCTTTGAAAACTTGGATAAGCTGGTATGGATGAATATTTGAATTGGTACGGTTATAGTCCCAACATAGTTTCATTATTCCTGCTATAAAAGGAGCAGCAAAAGAAGTACCACTAGCATTGGTCCCCCCACTAATGTTGTAAGGGTTCGCGACTGGAACTGATACTCCAAAGCCAGCTACATCAGGCTTTATTCTATTATTAGCGGTTGGACCTCTTCCACTTGAAGTTGCTCTTTGGCCTATTAAATCAATCGAGCCTACGCACAAAATACTATCGGCATCGCAAGGCGCTGTAATCTTGCCTTGCCATAAACCATTATTGCCTTCATTACCTGCAGAGTTTACTACAATCATACCCACAGAGGCGGCTAAATCAGCCGCTCTACTAACCAGTATTGTATTGCCATCCATATGGCTGTAATTCAAGCTTAAATTCCTGTTATCAAACGTATTATACCCAAGCGAACTGTTGATTATATCTACCCCTAAGCTATCTGCTTTTTCTGCAGCAACCAACCAATAGAACATTTCTTCTGGTCTTTCAGCTGGGGCGTTTTCAGTTCTGTATAAAACGAAGTTGGCATCTTTCCCAGCCATAACCATCTCACCAGGTTTATTAGCTCCAATACAGCTAAGTACTTCAGTACCGTGGGTATCATCACCAATGCCGCCTCTGCTTCTATCTACAAAATCGAATTGGTCTTTTAACCTACGATTATCTGTGATATGCCTTAAGTAACTATGGTTGGTAACATTCATAAATCCTGCATCAAATACTGCGATAAGGCAAGTATCGGCTACAGGTTGGGCAATACTATTCAAATCTGACAAGCCAACCTGATTGAACATTTGCTGCCAACTGCCAAAGTCGGTAGCCGTTGTTTGTTCTACTTGAGTTTTACCACCTTTTACTAAGATTTGGTTATACTGATTGTAGCTAAGCCTTTGGCTGCCTACTACATTCGGGTTGTTTTGTAATTGAATAAATTGGATGCTATCTGTTTCAACTAAAACAGCATTCAGCCATTTAGATGTATAAATAACGTTAGCTCCGCTTGCTCTTAAACTAGAAATTACCGTTTCGCTAACAGGTAAATCTCTTTCAGATAGGGGGATATTATGTCGCTGCCTTCTTAATAAAGCCCTTTGACTTAAGAAGTTTTGTGGTGCTGAAATTGTAAAGCTATTCGGTTGCTTACTATTTAGTAAAAGCATAGCCCGAAAACGCGGCTGCGCTTGCACATAGCCAGACGCAAAAAATAAAAGAATAAGAAGTCCTATCTTATAGCTTGCCGCTTCTTCTAAACCTTTCCACATAAAACTTGCCCACTTCAATGTTAAATGGCGGGGTGCAAGGAGGATCTGTTTCTTCATAGGTAAAGTTAGTGTAGGTTCTGTAAACAAGTCCTATACCTGGGGCATAGGTTTCTTCCTTATTGTATTTGCCTCTGCAACTGCTATCTGAACGCTGGGAAATAGTAATTGTTTTATCGAACCTTCTGCCGTTTATCACTTTTTCACGCTCAAATTCTGTTACCTTCCAGTTCTCCGTAATATCTGGTAGGTTATTATTCAATTGGTTACCGTTCCAATTGCTGGTTCTCTTCAATGGAAATACCAGTTTAACAAAAGGAACGCTACTTTCATACCGCACTGCTTGGGTATTAGTCCTATAGGCTACCCAAATACTATCAATGGTCCAAGCATCAACCGTAGTATCTGTTCTAATTGCTCTCTCTAACTGGTAAGCAACTTGACCACCTTGCAACGTAACAGTATCCTTTACTAGCTCCCTTAGTTGGTATTTACGGTTAATAGTGCCATCTACAAAGGTGTAATCGGTCTGTTCTACATCATAAATAATGAAACTGCCTTTTTCTAAAGGAAAGTATGCCTCTGAGGAATTAAGGTCAGACGGTGATAGCGAACTTGTACTACAAGCCGAAAACAACCCTGCACTTAAAACCCAAAAGAAAAAAAGTAACTTCTTCATTATTATGAGGTTAGCTTGTAGTATTATAACTTTTCATAATCCAGCCACCAGCAACAACATCGTTAGTATCGTAAAATACGGCGGCTTGCCCAGGAGCAATGGCGTTAACTGGTTCGTGAAAGTGCACCTCAATTGATTTATCAGTTGCACTTACAATAGTAGCTAAACTTCCTTTATCGTTGTACCTAATTTTTGCAGTAACCTCTTTACCAACTAGGTCGGTAATTTCAGGATACTTCATTAGGTTTAACCTACTCACTGTCATTCCGTTTTTAAGCAATTTAGAAACATCGCCTAAAACAACTTCATTGGTTTCTTTCCTTATTTCCGTTACAAATGCAGGAAAGCCTAGGGTAATACCTAAACCTTTTCTTTGACCAATGGTATAGAATGGATAACCCTCGTGTGTTCCTAAAACGGTACCATCGACAGTTACGAAGTTACCACCTGCAACTTCAGCTTCCAAAGTAGGCACTCTTCTTTTCAAGAAGCCACGATAGTCGTTATCAGGAATAAAGCAGATTTCGTAGCTCTCGCTTTTATTTACTAAATCGTAAAAGCCCTTTTGGGTAGCCATTTCATAAATTTCCGACTTAAGTAGATTGCCTAATGGCAATATGGTTCTGCTTAAGCTTTCTTGGCTTACTCCCCATAAGGCATAGCTTTGGTCCTTATGGTCGTCAATTCCCCTTTGGATAATAAACCTACCATCTTTTTCAGTGATGCGAGCATAATGGCCTGTAGCAATAAACTGACATTCAAGTTTATCGGCACGGCGTAAAAGGGCATCCCATTTAATATGGGTATTGCACATTACGCAAGGGTTTGGAGTGCGCCCTGCTATATATTCTGAGGTAAAATGGTCAATTACAGAATCGCCAAATTCCTCTCTTATATCCAAGATATAATGAGGAAAGCCTAAATCAACTGCAATATTACGGGCATCGTTAATACTATCTAAAGAGCAGCAGCCTGTTTCCTTTTTGCTGCTGCCACTAGAGGCATAGTCCCAGGTTTTCATAGTCATCCCGACTACTTCATAACCTTCTTCGTGCAACAAAACGGCCGCAAGGGAACTATCAATTCCCCCGCTCATAGCCACTAAAACTCTTCCTTTAGTACTCATTGTAATTAGTTCAGGCACTCACGTACACGGGTAGTGTAGGCTCTAAGTGCGCTTTTATAGTCGGCACCTTCGGTGCTCATTTTTTCTTGAATGTAAATAGCCGCTAAAACGTGGGTAAGTTGTTCACCTTCATCGTCACCTTCTACTTCAATAGCAAGTGTTTCTTCGGCGTACAAAGCTTCTTCGGCTGCTTTAAGCTCTGTTGTATTATAAGTATCAACAAGCTTTTTAATGGCTGGCATTTTCATAGCGATAACAGTTTTTGTGAATTAGTTAAGTTTACCCAATAATTCAACTACCGATTCTTCTTTGCTGGCGCTTAAAGTTTCAACTAAATTTCCACCCTTGTAAACAGCGAAGAAAGGTAGGTTAGTTACGCCTGCCTGCTTTCTTGTTTCTGGGTTTTCTTCAGCGTTCACATCTAGGAAAGCAATGCCTGCAAAGCGCTCATCGTCAGATAGTCTGCGGAATTTCGGAGCAAATAACTTGCAGCTTCCACACCAATCGGCATAAAACTTTACAATTACTTTTTCGTTATCTTGTAACAAGGTGCCAAATTCGGCGTCAGTTGTTTTTACTATTGCCATATTGCAAAGTTAATACAGTTAATTGTAGTTTTGGTTGTTTAATTATAACCATTCCAAAAAGACAAGGTTCAAAATTAAACCAAATTTCTTTGTTGTAACATTAAATTAATCCTCGGATATGGCACTTAAATACGCAGTTAAACTAAGTCAAGTAACTAATCTTACGGACGCTCGATATGCCGCTGGAATGGGGGTAGATTTTATAGGATTTACTTTTACTCCTTCTGATTTAGAAAACGATAATTTACTAACCCAAAGAGCAGAAATTGCCCAATGGATAGTTGGTCCTGAAATAGTGCTTGAAGATGGAGGTTTATCAATAAAAGAAGTGGAAACCTTGTTTAACAGACTTCCTTTTGCCTACATCCAAACCAGAAACCTAAGAGTTGTTGGCGATAAAAGGCTTATTTACCCTATTCTCTTAACAGAGTGTTGCTTAAAAGAAATGGATTCTGTTTTGGCAGAGTATCCGCATGCTATATTCCTGATCTCTCTAATTGGTTCAAAGGTTATACCTGCCATTGAAGATTATCTTGTTAAGTATGCTGAAAAGTACCAGATACTAGTCAATGCACCTGAATATGTAGGAAAGGACTTTTTACCATTACTTGAGAAGGTAAATCCCTTTGGTTTAGAACTTATAGGCGGTGAAGAAGAACGTCCTGGTTACCGAGATATGGGCCAAATGATGGATATTTTAGAAGCTTTAGAAGTTGAAGATTAGTCTTCAACTTCTAAAGCTTATTTCTATAACTGGAATTGCACTGTTCCAAATATTCCAAAACTTCTTGAGCCTGGGGTATTGTAAGTAACCCTATGAACAAATTCTATACGTAGTAACCTGAAAATGTTTTCTACACCATAGCCAACTTCAACGTAAGGATCGGTTCCAAGTGGGTTAAAGGCTTGGTTTCCATTTACAAAGTTCAGGTTTTTATTTTTCTCACTCACATCCCCATATAGCATTTTGCCTGTGGCTGTTAGACGCCAATTCCATTTTTTAAGTAAAGGCAATCGGTTGAACAGTAATCCTTCAAAATACTGGGTATAACGAACTGATGCCCACCTATCGCTTACGAACTCAAATAGGTTCATCAGGTTATAGCTTGAATTATTATAAAAAAAGCCTTGGTTACCTAAGTGACTTTTCAATAATGGATATGGTACTGCATCTGGTATGTAGCCTGCCTCCATACCAAACCTGCCATTTCCTAAAATACCTGTATTAAAGGCGTGGGTGGTAGAAAACTGGTACTTGGAATAAGTTAAATCGCCAAGTAAAAGTCCGTTAAATCCTCTGATGTACCTGAAATTAAAAACTGGCCATTTAAGCGTATTTACCGGGATACGCTCGTTATCGTTTTGAATGAAGTATTCAAATCTGGAATACCTAAGTGATAGTTGTACCTCGGTTGCATTAAAGGTTTTACTGATTGGCGGAATCACCGCACTTCCAGTTTCTCTTGGGTATTGGTAGTATCCAAAATCTGAATAAGTTGGATTAAAATCTCTTGTTTCTAAAACTACTTTGGCTTCTAAACCTTTGGAAAGTAAAGTGCTGAAGTAGGCATTATTGGTGGTTTGGTAAAATGGTCTTGACGTATTCAAGTTCCCTACCCTATTGAACGCAATAAACAAGGCATTACTGTTACTGAGGTTATCTACCAAGGCAACCTGTTCTAAATCATAGGTGGAACTTACCCCAAAGGTGGTCCATCTGGTTTTATTGAAAATGTACTTTACATCTGCGGAATACTTAAAAACTTTATCAGTTGTGCCATAGGCTCCCCAAGCCTTAGCAACTAAGTTTTTCGAAAAACTGTAATTGGTTTTAAAGCCTGCTCTAAATCTATGTCCTTCAATATTGTTCCAAGCATAGGAGTATAGGTAGGGACCCAAGGATATTTTACCTAGGTCATAATACCCATTCACGAAGATATCTGCTATTTCAACGTACGTTTTAACAATAGGCAATTGCTTTACAGTATCAATCATTCGGAAAACGTTTTTCTCGATGGTTGAAAGACTATCGTGTCTATTCTTATTCCAAAATTCAGGGTCAACTGTATTGGCATTACCTGCTACCTCTAGAGGAATCTCGTAAAATTTAACAGGCTTCGGCTCATCAACCCTAAAAGACTGATTACTAGAAAAGAACTTAGCAATCATTCCAGGGAACGATTTGGATAAATTACTAATGTTAATGGTAATCCTTGATTTGTTAGGTAACCAAGCGTCGCCATTTACCCTTACTAAAGTTTGCTGAATTTTAATTTTATCAACAAAGTTTATCCCTGTGGTTTTGGTGGTAGCTACATCAATTTGCTTGAGCGCATAATCCTCTTTAGAAATCCAGATGGTACCTGTAAATGCATAATCACCTGCACGTTTTGGCTTTACGCTAAGTTTATAGCAATATTCTTCATTTATACTTACGCTATCTTCTAGTTCATAATCGTAAATAAATCGCCAGCCATCAGCAATAGGACTGGCAAAATCTTTAGAAACGATATTGAGCCAGTTATTATAAAAATTGTATTGCTGAAAACTACTCCCAATAAACTGATTGATAGTACTTCCATCTTCTAGTCCAATACCTACTGTTCTGGTATTCTTAATTTCCTCCCTTTGCGCTTGTGGATTTTTACGGTAGTAAAACTTACTTATCGATTCTGAAATGAAAACAGGTAAAACAGGTTGTCCTTCATCGCCAGCCATTACTTGGATACTATCCATCACGGCTTGAATTTGCTTTACTACTTTTCGCTTTTTGAACTTTTCGCTTAGGTTATCTACATCAACCTCAATTTTAGTATAGCTATCGTACTCATAAGCAGTGAGTTTAGCCATATTATTCTTACGCTTATTATTGATAGCACGGCGCATAATTTCCCAAGCTGGGTTTTCGCCAGCCATAATTACCACGTCTTTTGTTGTAAGTCCTTCGGACTTGAGTTGGAAATTAACCGTTTGATTTTCAACCTTTCTGAGTGCCTTTGTCCTGCTTTTGTAACCTACATAGCTACAAACTAAGCTATCAGAAATATCTGTAGTTGTAATTTGAAAGTAGCCATCGAAGTTGGTGATAGCCGAAGCTTTTTTACCTTTTAGTTTTACACCTGCAAAGGGAACAGGATCTCCAGTTTCTGCATCGGTAACTTTACCCTTAATTAAAAAAGATTGTGCAACTGCCGGCATTATAGCCAACACATAAATAGCAGCAAGGGTGAACCAAAACGCTCTTACTTTCGTTTTCAACTTATAATTTCTTTCGTGTGTGAGTTTAAAGTGTAAAACGATAAACCTGTCTACTTTAGCTCAAATTACGCAAAAAATAATGAACTAATCAGAAACAAGGGCTGCCAAATACCTTATCTAAGTATATTGCACCTTGAAGTAAATGGCTTTTAGAGCTTTTAATATATGCAATTGACCTTTTGGGGTGCGGCCCGCCAAGTTACAGGAAGTACATATTTACTGGAACTTGCCGATGGATTTAAGATTTTAGTGGATTGCGGTGCCGATTTTACACGCGATGCTTATAATGGTAAAAACCCAACTACCTTATACAGAGGTAATAGTTCTATTTTACCGTTTGACCCTACGGAGATAAACCTTGTTATTCTTACCCACGCCCACTTAGATCATAGCGGACATATTCCGCTTTTAATTAGAGAGGGTTATGAAGGTCAAGTACTTTGCACGCCCCCAACTTTCGATTTATGTAAATTACTTTTGATGGATAGTGCGCGCTTGCATAGACGTAAGTACAATTCATTGGTAGGTACGCACAAGAAACAACCAAAAGTTCCTAGAGAACTATTGAATAGCCTTATGGCTGGGATGTTCTTAGAACACCACGTAGAAGAATCGTTCGAGCGATTTGTAACTATTCAATACAACCAACGCTTTAAAATTAAGAAGGGTGTACACCTTACTTTTATACAAACAGGTCACCTTTTAGGTGCTGCCAATGTACTCCTTGAAATTGAGGAAGATGGGGTTTGGAAGAAAATTGGGTTTAGTGGTGATATTGGAAGGTATAACTATCCATTGTTACAAGATCCTGATTCGTTTCCTGAGGTAGATTATTTGATTTGTGAAAGTACCTATGGAGCACGTTATCACGAAGATGAAGGAGATCCTGCCGATCACCTAGAAAAGGTAATCCAAGAAACTTGTGTCGATAGACCAGGTAGATTGGTTATTCCTGCCTTTTCAATTGGAAGAACTCAGGCTATACTTTATACTCTAAATAGACTTTATGCAGAACGAGGTTTTGCTCCTGTTAAGGTATTTGCCGATAGCCCATTAGCAGTACAGAGCACAAGGGTTTATGAAAAGTATCACCGATATTTGAATAAGGAGGCGCAAGGCTTCTATGAAGATAATGAAGCATTGTTTGATTTTGAATCGCTTCATATCATTGAAAGTGCCAAGGAAAGTAACGAGCTAAAGAATCACTTTGAGCCGTGCATCATCATCAGCTCTAGTGGTATGATTAGCGGCGGTAGGGTTGAACAGCACGTTAAAAACAATATTGGCAATCCATATGCCACCATTCTTATGATTGGATACGCAGCAGATGGTACCATTGGAAGAGAGTTATTAGATGGAGCCAAAATTCTGAAGTTTAATAATCTAGAACTTCCTGTAGCAGCTGATATTAGACGTACAGATATCTTCTCTGGTCACGGTGATTTAGACGATCTGGTGCAGTTTGTTCAGCAACAAAAGCCTCAAAAAGTAAAAAAAGTGTTTCTAGTGCACGGCGATTTACCTTCTATGGTGAGCTTCCAAGCTACCCTTCAAATGATAGGCTATCAAAATGTTGAGACCCCTGCTAAGGGAGAAATGTTTGAGTTGTAAAACTTCATCCTTTTAAAGTTATCCCCACAAAAAATGCCCGATGAAAGTCGGGCATTTTTACTAGATTATAATTCTGATTAAGCTGCTGCTCTATCGTGAGATACTAGGTATTGTGGATTTACCTTGATAATTCTTAACCAACTTAAAGTCTTAATAATTGGATAAGTAGGATCGAACTCAAACCACTTGGCTGCAAAGTTCATACGGTTAGGTAGTTTGTGGTGGTTGTTTTGGAACAACTCGCCCATCATTAACAAGTCAAAAACCAATGAATTACGGCTTTGGTCTTTGTTATCAAAGTTTTGGTAACCGTACTTGTGACCGCTCCAGTTAACAATAGCACCGTGTACTGGTCCCATTAGGAAGTGGATTGGTAATAGTAGGTATAAATACCACATATCTGAAGGAACTAGGAATATGTAGAATAACACATAAGAAGTACCCCAGAACAAACGGCTGAAGTAACTATCGCCAAGACGCTCAATAAAGTTCCAGTTAGGGATATCTCCATCGAAACGCTCATCGTGTTCGCTGCGGTAGTTCAATACATCGTTATAGATGGCTTTGGTCTTCCACATCATGGTAAATACGTTTGAAGCGTGGTGTGGAGTATGCGGATCTAATTCAGTATCAGAATAAGCGTGGTGCATTCTGTGTAAGGTACCGTAAGCACGAGGGCTTAAATAACTTGAACCTTGGGTAAGGTAAGTGAACAAATAAAAGAAACGCTCCCAAAACTTGTTCATTACGAACATTTTGTGGGCCGAGTAGCGGTGCAAAAAGAACGTCTGACTAAATAGAGAGAGGTACCAATGCGCCACAAAGAAAATTAAGATAGCTACCATTGAAAGGTGTTAAGTTTACTGTATGCTTATAAAACGCTGTTTTGCTGCAATGTTTTACTAAGCACTAATTATTTACAAAGATAATTACTAAAATGCAATCAATCACAAAAGAAATTGATTAATTACTGCTATTCATAGCTTTGGTTAGTAATTACTTAAGGCATAAGCAAGTAGGTTTGCTCCCATTCTTAAAGCTAGTTGGCGAACACTTTCAGGGTCGTTATATACTTCTTGGTCTTCCCAGCCATTGCCTAAGTCACATTCATAACTATAAAAGCACACTACCCTACCCTGATAAACTAGTCCATAACCTTTAGGGGCTTTATTATCGTGTTCGTGTACCTTAGGCAAGCCTTTTTCAAAACTGAATTTCTGATTATAAATAGGGTGATTAAAAGGTAATTCAACTAATTCTAGCTCAGGAAATACCTTTTTAAGTTCAATTCTAATGAACTTATCCATCCCATAGTTATCGTCAATATGCAAGAAACCACCGCCTTCTAGGTATTTTCTAAGGTTTTTAGCTTCGCTATCGGTAAAAACAACGTTGCCATGCCCTGTCATGTGAACAAATGGATAGCTGAACAAATCTGGACTGCCCACTTCTACAATATCTTCTTGGGTTGCGATATTGGTTTTTAGCTGTTGATTACAAAACGAAATTAAGTTAGGAAGCGATGTTTTATTGGCATACCAATCGCCACCACCATTATATTTTAACTTTGCTATTTTAAAGCTATACTGCTGAGCATAAGTACTACCCGCACTAATTACCAACAGTAAAATAATGCTGCCTAATACTTGCGCAGGCCACCATAGCCGCTGTTTCTGTGCGTAATACATTTGTTCCTAAGGTTACAGCTTGGTATTTGAGTGCCAAGGCTTGGTTTATTTCTTGTTGTGTAAAATCGCCTTCTGGTCCAATTAGAACGTTTATACTTTCTGGCTTATTGGATAATTGGCTTGGGATAGTTCGGTTTTCTGTGCCCTCTTCTAAGTGGGCAATCAGATTAATGGTTGCTAAAGGTACATCTGAAAGACTACCAATAAGCGCAATTTTAGGTAACCAATCTTGCTTACTTTGCTTGATGGCTGAAATGGCTATCTTTTCAAAGCGCTCTAATTTTGGCTTTTGCTTTTCTGCTCTTTGGGTCGGCCAGAAATAAATATTAGCTACCCCAATTTCAACTACCTTTTCAACTAACCATTCCATACGGTCTTGGTGTTTTAAAGGAGCCACAATTAGGTTTATGGCTGGCTTTAAAGGTTCAGCAGTGTGTTGACTTTCTACCTGAAATTTTAGTGCCAGAAAGTTATTATCGGTAACCCTACCTGAAAAGCGAGTGCCTTTGCCATTGGTAAGCGCAATTCTATCACCTATTTCATAGCGAAGAACTTTGGCAATATGCTTACTTTCTTCGGCAGCAAATACGCCTTTTTCAGGATTGGGGTGGTAAAATAGTTCCATAGTTAAAAACTGAGTTGTATGCCTGGACCTACTAAATAGAACCACTTTTCTTCTTGTAAGAAATACCCAAATCCTAAGAATAAGGGGAATTTTAATTTGCTCTTTGTTTGAATTGGATAAAGTGAACCAATGGTAACTATACCTAAATCCCGTCTGGTATTGTTAGAGCTAAAGTTGAAGGCATTAAGGGCAATGATACCAGCCCCTACTTTATAAGGGCGTAGTTTTTCTACTTCGTTAGGTTTGTAGAAGCTGAACTGACCCAAAATAGCTAACGATACACCTCCAAAATTACCAAAATTGCTACTGCCAATACGTTGTATAAGCAACCCCCCGGGAAACGATACCTCAATATCGAAACTACTGTGCTTTTGTAGTATCAACTCAATACGCTGAGTAAAACCAGGATCTGAATACTGGCTTTCCTTGTGTTTGATTATTACCTCTATTCTACTCCAATCGGCTAGGTCGTAGGTTTTACGACTAATAAAGTTGTTTATGTTTATACTTCCTTTCTGGCAGTCCTTAGAATCGTAAAAGGCAAACCGCGGACTTACATCTGATGGGCAAACCACAAAATTATCTATCACCCTAGACTCTAGTAACTCTCTTCGGTTATTGAATAGATTGATAGTGATAGTAAGGTATTGCTTTCCATAAAGTTTACCCACATTATCAATTAAATCGGGATTAAACTTAAGGCTAAGATCAGTAATTGATTTATCGTATAAAACAGGTTTTACTAGACTAGTTACTGGAATATAACTATCCCCATAATTAATACTTACAAAATCTAAAGAACGAGGCTTTTGAAATTCCTTTACCAAGATATCGTTACCAATAGGGTTGCCGTTTTTGTAAATGCCTAGTTTTCTTTTAGATACGTTACTAGGTATTTTAAACTTGATCACCTGCACGGCCTCACCTGAACGAGCGGAATCAATTTTAAATTCTTGGGCTTCTTCAATATTAAAAACAGCACGGTTCAATCCGCTACCTTCTATTTTTAACTCTACGCTTTCTCCAGGATTTACTGTCAGATTACTGCTCCAATCAGAACCTTCGTGAAGGAGGCTTACTTTAGTGATATTAAACTTAGGCAGGATGTTGAAGTTGGTAATGAACTTTGGCTCATCACCATCTTTGATATACAGGTAGCCTTCACTTAAGCGATGAAGTGCAAAAGGCCTGAACCAGCAAAGGACCTTATCGTTATTAAGTAAGCCTCTAGTAAATATTTCGCCAATGAAAATACCGCCCGCTTCACTTTGGTCTTCAATTCGATAGGTTTTCTTTAATTGTAAATTTCTACTGTTTTCTAGCTGAATTTCAATACCACGGGCATTTGTAAATTCCATGGGTATATCTTGCCTATCTACAGTAAGAAACTGTAAACGAGTTTGCTTCACGTTACCAGTAATGTTGATAGGCTTTGCTCTATTGGTAAAGTCACCTTCTGAAGATAAAAAGTATTTGTTTACAATAGGTACTATTGAAACGGCAAGTTTGCCACTTTCCTTAGGCAGAATCTGAAGTTTTAGACCGTGATCTTTTGTAAAACGGTAATCATACTTTTGGGTATTTACCCAATCAGCCGATGTTTTTATGTATTCTGAAAACTGGTTATTGAGGGTAATTTCTTTTATTTCTCCGATATAAAAATCGTCCTCATTTCCTTTTATAGCCTGAATATCAGGTATTTGATTCGGAAATAGCTTTACTTCATAAAAGCTTGGAGCGATATTACTTGCACTAACTTCAAATACAAGCGATACTGATTGACTGCTAATGAGGTTGTTAAATCTGATCTTGGTTTTATAGTATTTCCCAAGCCAAACTAGGCTGTCAATTTCTTCAAAAGCGGTGGAGTTTACCAAGCGAACTTGCTCATTGCTATTGTAATTTACTGGATAACAGTATAGTTCTGCTTCTAATTGTTTTTCTGTGTGGGTAAATAAAAGGTAGGGCTCCCCTTGCCAAACAATGCGGTTTTTGTTGAGGCTAAACTTATTGGTATCGGTTCTGAGTTCTAGATCTTGAAAATAGCCTTGCTGCCCTATTGTAAGGGTAGGAATAAAGAACAGTACAAATAATAAAAGCTTACAAACAGGTCTGAGCATTACTTCAAGTCTTCAGCAGTTAGATCGTCTAAGGAGTTAATTACTCTTTCTTGTGGTTCTGCTACCGATTTTTTTCCAAATATCTGCTTAAACAATGTACTGTAAAAATCCAGATCGAAAATTGAGGCATCGTTCCAAGCCTGATTCAAGAAAAATAGCCCAATAAGAAGCAATACCAATTCTCCTGCAATCATTCCAACTGGAACCAATACCTGACTTTCCTTGGCTGCTTTTTCACCATTGCTCATCAGTAAGTAAAAGAGGATAAAGAAAATAATCCCCACTAAAACAGGAATACCAAGTCCTCCTTTTCTAATAATTGCACCCAATGGCGCACCAATTAAGAACAAAATAAAGCAGGCAAATGGCGAAGTAAACCTTTTATATGCCTCTACTTCATACTGGTTTCTATCCTTGATAAGCTGTCTTAATTGATCGTCTTGACCTTGTATAAAGCTCTTGACATTTCGGGCTTGGTTGGTAGCTGAAGAAAGTATAGAAACCTTTTCAGCTTCACTTATGCTGCTGTTTTTAATGAATTTATTATAATCTAGCTTAATCGTTTTTACCTTCTTACCAGTATCGGCTCGTACATAGTAAGAGAAATAATAATCTAAAGATTTCTTATAGTTTTCTTTGGTTTTACCGTGCTCACGTTTAAGGCTATCAACATCAGTTAGTAGTTCCTTAAAGTTGCGCATCATTTTATTAGAGCGGAACAGATCTACATTAGTTCTGCTCATGTCAAAGCTACTTAGGTTAAAAACAAGTTTGCTGCGTTTAAACTCGTTTATTACAAATTCCTGACTAGGAACATTATTAACTACTTCACTATAATTTTTACCATTAAATAGCTCTAATACCAAGTACTTATCTTGCAGAATGGTGTACATCCTACCTCTTTGAGCCATAATCACATTGTTATTGCCTTGTCCATCAGAGTGGTCATAAATGATAACACCAATTAATCCTTGCTCATCGTTAGGATCTTTGGAATCAACCTTCACTGTATAACCAGGCAAATCGTAATAAAATACCTTAGGCTTAATGTCCAAAGCTACCTTTTTTGATTTAATATCATATAGTAGGGAAAAGGCCTTAAGGTTTGCCTTTGGTAGTATAAGATCATTATAAAAGTACAAACCTACTGAGGCAATAAACACGACTACCCCAATAGGTGCAAGCACCCTAATAAGTGAAATACCTGCTGATTTAATTGCAGCTAGTTCATTATGTTCTCCTAATGAGCCATAAGTAATCAAGCTAGCTAAAAGTATAGCCAATGGCATTGCCTGCGGCACCATAAACCCAGCGAAGTATAAAAAGAGTTCTGCATAAATACCCGCTCCTAGGTTTTTACCAAAGAGCTGATCTAGGTACTTCATAATGAACTGCATTAAAAAAATAAAAACCAGAACAGAAAAAGTCGCTAAAAAAGGACCTAGAAAGGCCCTTATTATAAATTTATCTAGTTGTTTAACCATTTAAGTTTTGCCAGTTAGCTATTCAAACTATCAGATAAGGCATAAACCAAGTCGTCCCAAAGCTCATCTAAATCGTCTAAATCGCTCATACCGCTATAATCGGTAATGGTGAGGAACACTTCATTTGTGAGCTCACTCGTATTTATTTTGAGTTCGGTCCAGCTTGGGTCGGCAATATGGTTGCCATCCTCATCTAGAAACTCAAATTTCACCAATTTATTTGGTTTTACGCTTACCATTTTTGCTAAGTGGTCGCTACTATCGAACCTGAAATTAAAAATTTCACGGTTTCTATCGTAAACAGCATCTTCGGCAAACCATTTCGAAAGCCCATCAGGCGTTGAAATTAGGTTGAATAACTGCTTAGGTGATAGTTTTAAGCTGTAATCTTTAGTGAATGTAAGCTTTGCCATTCTTTATTCGGTGTTAGCAACTTTTTAAAGTAGTAAATAACTTAAAAGCTGTCCGCAGGATAAGAAATACTCCATTAAAAAGCAAATTTTAATATTGCTAATCTTCCAGGTTTATAGGAACTAATGCTCCGTCAACAAATTTAAAGAAGGGTAAAACTTGGTTATCATTAGCGCCATTGTATTGGTAGCCACCTATTAACTTGGCTTTAATGGCCTTTGGCTGATGTACCCAATCTTTCAATCCTTGTTTTCCTACAAGACTTAATCCTTTACCTAATAACCATAAATCTTCGAAACCAGCGGCTGCTGCCTCAGAGGCTGTTTTATTAAATTTTTTGGTAAAGCTTGCTTTAAATATCTGGTAATCAGGATTATCAACAATAAACCCATCTGGCCAGAAGAAGTGAACATTAGCTTGTTCAAATAACTCATAAATAGAAGTGGGTTCTTCTATCCAATTGCCCCAGGTTAAAATGGGGGTATTTATTTTAAGTCCTTGCACTGCCCCAATCAATTGTACCCGAACACTTTTTTCATTGTTAGGTACAAATAAATGCCCCGTACTATCAAGCCCAGATTTAGAGATAAACTTAGTAAGGTTGGCAGCAGAATTTTTTCCTACTTTATGAATGAGGACCACCGTTTTGCCAGAATCAATCATAATTTGGCGGTATTGAGCGGCGATAACGCTATCTCGTTCATTAGGACCATAAACTATTCCTACTTTTTCAGATGGGAAATTTTTAAGGGTATAAGCCGCTGTTTTCTTTGCAATAGTTGCTGGTGTACTTGCCCCTAAAATGGCGTAATCGTTTGTGTTATCCCAAACTAGTTTTGAGCTTAATGGATTAAGCATCAATATTTTATTTTTCAGAGCAAATTCCGCCACTGCTGGTGAAGAAAGGGCTGAAACTGGTCCTATAATCGCATCCGCTTTCTTTAATTCTGGCTCGTTTAATATGCTATTAGTTACAACAGGACTGCTTTTAGTGTCGTACATCATTAAGTTAATCCCAATACCGCTATCTGCCAACTGGCAACGCGCTATTTCCATGCCTTGTAAAAGCTCAAATACAGCTCTATCAATCGGACTTGGATTTTTAGGGTCAACCTTGTCAGTTTTAAAAGGTAGAATTACAGCAACGTTAAAAAATTGCTTAGGAACTCTGATAGTATCTGCTTGACCATAAGCAGCTAAAGTCCCAAAACTCAAACAAAAACAGATAAAAACCCTAGCGAAGAGTTTGGTAGATTTTAAAAGCATGAGGTAATCCATAGCCTTGCAAAACTATTCTTTATTAGTGCATTATGGAAATTTATTTAAAAGATTGCCTCAAATAAATTAAGATAACTACTTATTTATTAATTGAGTAGCCACAATTCTTGCCTCTTTATCTTTTTCAACATAGGCAGCGATAGAAGTTGAAGCTGTGTTTTCTACCTTGTTCAAGGTTTCTTCTACTATTTCAGCAATTTGCAGGAAGCCAATTTTATCGGCTAAGAAAGCCGCAACTGCAATTTCATTGGCAGCATTCAATATACAAGGTGCCGAATTGCCTGCGTCTAATGTGTCAAATGCAAGTTGTAACGCCCTGAAGGTAGTTTTATCTGGTTTTTCAAAAGTAAGCTGAGGGTAGTTTACAAAGTTGAACCTTGGGAAGTTATTGGCTATTCTTTGAGGGTAACCTAAGGCATATTGAATAGGTAACTTCATATCAGGCAAACCCATTTGCGCTTTTATGCTACCATCTTCAAATTGCAACATACTGTGTATGATACTTTGCGGATGGACAATTACATCTATCTGGTTAGGTTCTAGGTTAAATAACCACTTAGCTTCAATAACCTCTAAACCCTTATTCATAAGGGTGGCACTGTCAATTGTAATTTTAGCTCCCATTGTCCAGTTCGGGTGCTTTAAGGCATTAGCCTTGGTTACCGATTGTAGTTCAGCCCTCGTTTTTCCACGGAAAGGACCACCGCTAGCTGTAAGAATAATTTTCTCTAATGGATTGTGGAACTCCCCTACCCAACACTGAAAAATTGCACTATGTTCGCTATCAACTGGGTAAATATTAACCCCTTTTGTTGCAGCTAATTGTGTGATGAGTTCACCAGCAACAACCAAAGTTTCTTTATTAGCAAGTGCAATGGGTTTACCAGCTTCAATAGCCGCCATTGTAGGTTGTAAGCCAGCAAAACCTACTAATGCTGTTAATACAATATCAACAGTATCCATTTGGACTACACTTTGCAAGGCTTTTTCGCCCGTGTAAACCTTAATCCCTTCATTGAAAAGGGCATCCTTTACTTTTTCGTAAGCGCTTTCATTACCTATAACAACCACATTAGGCTTAAACTTTAAAGCCTGCGCAATTAACAAATCGGCATTATTGCCCGCAGTAAGTACTTCAGCAGTAAACAAATGCGGATGTTCTTCAATTACTTCTAAGGCTTGCACACCAATAGAACCTGTAGAACCTAAAATGGCAATTCTTCTTTTTTCTTGCTGCTCGGTTGCTTTGTTTATAGACATTAGAACGATCTAAAAATTATAGTGTGCTTTAATAACGGTGCTAAGGTAATACCTGTTTATAAAAAAAAGCCAAACTCTGTGTTGGAGCTTGGCTTTTGTAGATATTTAGATGACTTTCAAGATTAAAAGTCTGCATTCATATCGAACATATTTTCTTCTTTGGTGCTAAGTACGCCGGCCTTTTGATAGTCGCTTACTCTTTGTTCAAAGAAGTTAGTTTTGCCTTGTAGGGAAATCAATTCCATAAAGTCGAAAGGATTTGCAGAACCGTAGTGCTTACTAACACCTAAAGAAACTAATAATCTATCGGCAACAAACTCAATGTATTGGTTCATTAAGCGGCTATTCATACCAATTAAATCCACAGGCAAGGCATCAGTTACGAATTCTTGCTCAATGGCTACAGCATCGGTAATGATTTCAAGAATACGTTCATCACTTAGTTTTTCAGTGATGTAGTTTTTATATAAGTAGCAAGCGAAATCGCAATGCAAACCTTCATCGCGAGAGATGAATTCGTTACTCTTGGCTAAACCTGGCATTAAACCACGCTTCTTTAACCAGTAAATTGAGCAAAATGAACCACTGAAGAAGATGCCCTCAACCGCTGCGAAGGCAATTAAACGCTCTGCAAAGCTATCTGAGTTAATCCAACGGATAGCCCACTCCCCTTTTTTCTGAACACAAGGTACCGTTTCAAGGGCGTTGAATAGCTTGTGCTTTTCTTCAGGGTTTTTAATTAAGGTTTCAATTAATAAAGAGTACATTTCTGAGTGAATGTTCTCCATCATTACTTGAAAACCGTAGAACGACTTTGCTTCAGAAACTTGAACTTCGTTAATGAAGTTAATGGCTAAGTTTTCATTTACAATACCATCAGAAGCGGCAAAGAAAGCCAAAACGTGACTTACAAAGTGACGCTCTCCATCTGAAAGACGTTCCCAATCTTTCATATCGTTTGCTAAATCAATTTCCTCAACTGTCCAAAACGTGGCAACAGCCTTTTTATAGAAGTTCCAAAGGTCGGGGTATTCAATAGGGAACATCACAAAACGATTCGGATTTTCCTTTAATAGAGGTTCGTTGGCTAAAGCGGTGGACATAGAAAGGTAAGATTAAGGAAACGTAGATAGTTTGTTGGTATAAAAGGTAGTGCAATATAGTAAGCAAATCACTACAACCTACTATGAAATAAACTGTATGGGCTTTAGGTTTCGTATTCTGTAAAAAATAAATAATAGGTATAAATAGCTTGTATGTGCAAAATTGTTCCTTATCTTTGCAGCCTGAAAACACGGCGGGGTAGCTCAGATGGTTAGAGCGTAGGATTCATAACCCTAAGGTCGGCAGTTCGATCCTGCTCCCCGCTACTAGTAAAAATCCACTCTTTACGGAGTGGATTTTTTGTTGTGTATGTTGAGGGTAAAAAAATTACTTCACCATCAGTTTCATAGCTGTTTGACCATTTACCGAGTTAATCACCACTTGGTATAAACCAGCAGCCAGACCAGTTAAGTCAATAGCGCCAGAAGTTTCTAAAGTAGTTTGATTGGCTAATTTCCCTTCTGTAGAATAGAAACGAAGCGTAATTGGTTCAGCGGTTGTAACATTAACAAGATTAGAAGCTGGGTTTGGATAAAGTAATACAGCTGTTTTGGTATCTATACTCGATTTGCCATTGGTAATAATAACTGGCAAAGAAGCCTCAGACAAACAATTTGAAAGTCGCTCCTGTACGGTAAGAGTATCGTTGGTTCTTACTACTAAGCGTGTATCAATTACGCCATTACTCCATAGATATTCAGAGCCTACATTAGGATTAATTACAGAAAGTATTGCTGAATCACCACTTATAATATTAGTTGCACTAACTGCAACTTGTGGTCTGATTAAGTTTATTTCCGTAACCCCAAAGATGCTACTTACTGCACTGGTACAAGTCCCCACAACTGAACGAACGGTATAGTTACCAGCATTTGAAACAGTGATACTTTGCGAAGTAGCCCCATTGCTCCAAATATTGCCTAAGGCAGCTGATGAAGTTAAAACGGTACTTTCTCCTTGACAGAAACTAGCACTACCAGAAATGGTAGGAGTAGTTGGTAAAGGCGTTTCGGTTACCCCAAAGATGCTACTTACTGCACTGGTACAAGTCCCCACAACAGAACGAACGGTATAGTTACCAGCATTAGAAACAGTGATACTTTGAGAAGTTGCGCCATTGCTCCAAATATTTCCTAAGGCAGCTGATGAAGTTAAAACGGTACTTTCACCTTGACAGAAGCTAGCACTTCCAGAAATGGTAGGTGTAGTGGGAAGTGGTGTTTCCGTTACTCCAAAGATGCTGCTTACTGCACTGGTACAAGTCCCCACAACTGAACGAACGGTATAGTTACCAGCATTTGAAACAGTGATACTTTGCGAAGTTGCGCCATTGCTCCAAATATTTCCTAAGGCAGCTGATGAAGTTAAAACGGTACTTTCACCTTGACAGAAGCTAGCACTTCCAG
>JAIYDB010000095.1 GCA_027487695.1 Cytophagaceae bacterium
AACCGCAGAACCTATTGACTTAATGGTAACCGATATGAGCGGTAAGGTAGTTTTCAAAACCACTGCTTTGAATGATATCGCTTTGCCAACCTTCAAAACAGGCGTTTATCTTGTAAAAGCCCAGCAAGGTAAAAACCTATTTGTAAACAGAATTGTAGTTACGCAATAAGTATTTAGAAATATAAACATGAAAGGCTGCTCGGTTGGGCAGCCTTTTTTTGTGGATTAATTGACTTCCTCTTTAAAAGTAAGCTGCTATGAATTGCCTAGAGTTTTAACCTTAGGATAAAAAGGATATTTCGATTTATGAATTGCCACGGGTTTTAACCCGTGGATAAAAATGGTCACCCCACTATTGGGCTTTAGCCCAAATACTCCCTACAACTCCGAAAACTTCTTCTTCCCTTGCAAATAAAAAGCCTGTAAAATTGAACTTGGCTTCCAAACAGTGGTATGAGGTTGGGCATTAAACTTTTTTAAAGCCTTACGTTCCTGAATTAATCTGGGTAGCCAGCCATAAAAAGCGCCGTGGGCTCTTAAAATTGCCCAAGTGAGGTTTGGCTTTCCTTCGGTAAGGAACTTAAGTCCTGCCACACCATCTAATAGCATACGGGTAAAAATAACCAAGGGCCAAGCCTTACTTGGGTGGTTTTTTACCAGCATAGCCAAAGAATTACGGAAGTTTAAAAAGGTCTTTTTAGGGCTACCTGTTTGTAACGTGCCACCACCAACATGGTAAACGGTACTTTCAGGGACGTACCCTAAAGTATATCCTGCCCTTTGCAATCGCCAGCAAAGGTCTATTTCTTCCATGTGGGCAAAGAAATGGGCATCAAGTCCTCCCACTTCTAGGTATGCCTCACGACGGATTAACATCGCTGCACCGCTAGTCCAAAAAACTTGTGATGGGGTATTGTACTGTCCTGTATCTGGCTCAACCACATCGAAAATGCGCCCCTTACAATAAGGATAACCCAGTTTATCTAAGTAGCCGCCTGCCGCACCTGCGTATTCAAATAAAGATTTATTGTGGTGTGCTAATACTTTAGGTTGGACCGCAACTAGGTTGCTATCCGCTTCCAAAGCAGCAAGTAAAGGAGGTAAGAAGCCTGCGCTTACTTCCACATCAGAATTTAGGAGTAGAATATACTCTGCTTCAATAGCGGCTATGGCTTCATTATAGCCACCTGCAAAACCTAAATTGGTTTTGTTTTGGTGCAAATGAACCTGCTCACCTAAAGATAGGATGTAGTTAACAGAACCATCGGTACTGGCGTTATCTGCAACCCAAACAGCGTCAGGCTCAGATACGTTCGCTAATACCGATGGCAAAAACCGACGAAGAAAATCTTCGCCATTATAATTCAGAATAACTACGGCTACCCTTGTCAAGGTGAATTAAGTTTAAGATTAACCTAACATACTACCAATATCCAAACCAGGGATATTAGGCAGACTACCTTGTAATTGCTTGGCAACTTCGCCTTTGGTTTTAGCATCGATTTCAGCCATTGCCTTATTCACTGCGGCAACCACTAAATCTGTAAGTACGCCCGCCTCATTGGCATTAAATAACGATGGGTCAATTTCTAAACCTACAATTTGGTGAGCACCATTTACGGTGGCCTTCACCATACCTGCGCCACTTTCGGCACTCAAGGTTTTTTTAGCCAAACGCTCACGCACTTCAGCCACTTTGTTTTTTACTTCATTGAACTTGCCTAAGGCATTCATTATATCGAACATACCGAGTCCCATTGCTTAGTTTTCTTAAATAGGTTGCAAAGATACGTGATTTTCGGACTATTGCCCTGATGAGTGGGCATTGTAAAACTGTAAGATTTGTGCTACTTTGCCTTAGTCAAAACAACTGCGTTCAACATTTAAACCCCTCGCAAGAACAATGAGTGAAACCCTACCCCCAGTAAAAAATATTTACGGTAATTTTTGGTACCGTTTAGTGGCTTTGATTATTGATGCCATCGTTTTAGGACTAATGTCATCTGTTGTAATGGTTCCGCTTATAATGTATTTTTTTAAAGATGGCTTTGATATGGATGCTGAAAAAATGGTTGAAAATCAGCTTTTATCAGGTGCAATCGGATACATACTTTACATTATTTATGGGACATTTATGGAGAGCAGTAAGTGGCAAGGAGGTATTGGAAAGAAAGTATTAAACCTTAAAGTAACTAACTTAGAAGGTGAAGCTTTGAGTTTTTCAGAAGCATTGCAAAGAAATTTGTTTAAGTATTGGGCCACTTTAATCACTGTAATTTTTCCTTTTGTTTCTGATATTAAGCCTTTTGTAGCAGAGCCAGGAATGGAGCCAACAGAAATGTTGAATTTGATGTTTGGTAGTGGATATATGCTTATAAGTTTAAGCTTGGGAATATTGAGTTTCATCGGTTATATAATAGCCGCTTTTACTGAACGTCGCCAATCTATTCACGATATGTTGGCAAAAACCGTAGTTCTTAATACAAAAACAAAGTCAGCCAGTACTGACGATGAGTGGTAGAAGATAGTAGTCTATTCTAAAGCCTCCAGAAATGGGGGCTTTTTTTGTAGGGTTGAAGGATTAGCTATCTTAACCCTAATCCTCAAAATTTTCCCTTTCGTTTTTCAATGAAATAGCGCAATTTGCGTTTACTTATTTATGAAAGCACAAATTTTAGGTATTCTTGGCATTGCGGCAACGCTCTTTGGGTGTGAAACCAATGAGGTGGCTCTCAATGAAATTGCAGGTACTTATACCATCACTAGCTTTCAACGGAATGATAAGGACACCCTTTTCCTGGTGGATAGTATGCCATTAGCCATTGGCGATAATGAGTTGGTACTGGCTACCAATTTATATAAGGGTACACTAAACGGACGCATTCAGAGTAGCTTACCTTTGGCGGGACAACCAATAGGTGCTTTTTTTCAAGGGGAATACTACCTTTCTGAGCGTAAATATGAATTAGATGGAGTAAACAATAAGGTTACTCCTAGTTCTATGATTGTGAGTTTGCGAACAGCTCAAGTAGTGCGCACAACGGTTCCTGCCTCAGATACCCTATCGCTAGATACCATAAGGCTTTCAGATGCCTCAAGGTATATTTTTATGGGCGAATGGAAAATCACAGAGTCGCCTAATACCTTAGGTGGCGATTTAATTATGCAAAAGCGTGGTCCAGGTGCCGATAGTGTGAACACCTATAAGATTGTACTCAATAAGTTAAAGGACTAATCTTTTCTTACTGAAACCTGCGGTTTATGATATCCATAAATGCAGTTGTAGTTTCATTATTAAAATCCCAATTGTACTTAGGAGCATAGTCTTGAAGGATAACATCAACAGCTTCTCGTCTACTATTGGCAGCATCTAGAGTTTCTAGTGCTTTTTCCCAAGCAATTTCATCTGATCCAAAAAGTTGGTTTCTGAATTTATACCTATCGTTAAATTTGATATTCTGCTTTAGGTTATTGATCGGTTTTGTGGTGGCAGCTACCCCAAAACTTGGTATTTCAGCACCTGTACGCAAGGTATCAATAAGCTTAACAGGATTTTCTGTTGGTTGGAGTTTGTCTTTTAGTAAAGAAGCTTCGGTTCCTTGGGTTGGTGCACTTTCTGCTTGAGGTACCTTCCCAAAAGAAGGAATATTTACATAAAAGTTATTCGCTGGTTCTTCTTTAGGCTCTTCAGAGGTTGTGGTTTCCTCTTCTGATATTTCCTCTGTAATAGCTTCAGCTTTTGTTTCGACTAAGTTAACTGGTGTATCTAAGATAGTAGTATTGATGTCTTCAACCTCATTTTCCTCAGTAACTTCAGGCTCTTCAGAAGCTAATGCGATAGGTTGAGCATTGCTTTCTTCATCAGTTTCATCGTCGCCTAAATTGTATAAATCGTCGTCAACTGGTAAATGCAAAGTTTTAAAGCTTGGCATTTTAAAATCAGCTTCTTCAGCTTGTTCAGTAGGTAAACCTGCTGGAACATCAGACTTAATTACTTCAAGTACATCAGCACTTTCCGCAACTAAATCGGCTATTATACCATCTGAAAGTGGCTTAGCAACTGATTTTTCCTGAGTTTCTTTACCTACTTCAGAACTTTCTAAAACGGTATCAAAAAAGCTTTCTTTCTTTTGCTCTTTGCTTTTATCTATAACTAATACCCCAGTAAGTTCGGCAATGGTAACAGGATCAATGGTGTTTAATTGTTCTACAAGCTCTTCTGGTTGGAATAAGCGCAGGCTATTATCGTGGATTGCTTTATGAAAATGACGCATTAACTCACCAGCGTACATTTCTGTAAGTTGGCGACTTTCCATATCGTCAACCACATCTGAAAGCAAAATTTTATTCAGTACTAGGTATCTTCCAAACTCCTTTAAAGGCGCCAAATGAACCGTAGGCCTTGTTAAAGTTTCTACTTCTCTCTGAAAAAATAGGGCAGGTGTAAATACCAATTGCAAAGTTTGGTCTAATGCAGTAAGCAATAATTGCTCAAATTCCGGTTGCCTTACTGATATATGCTTGCTTAGCAAGTTCATAAATTCCTTAAGGGCAACCTTTACCTCGGCATTTTCGTAATCGAAATACGGACTGCGTAAGTTATTAACTTCCTTCTGCCACCTATCATACAACGCCCTAATAATAAACATGTTAACTTGTTTAATAGGGGTTACTTCTAATATCTGGCTGCCTCCAATGGTGTTTTTACTTAAAAAGGTTTCAGCACCAATTTTCTTTACCAGTTTTTTTAGGTACAGCTCAGTATTTTCAGTTTGTAGAGGTCGGTTGGTAAGCATAATCAGTTCGTAAGTAAACCAAATTTAAGCAAATGTTTGGCAATATAATATCCAAAGGTAAAAGCAATGTTTTTTGTAGGTTTTCCTTAACTGAACAGCAATTGGGTGAAAAGGGTTAATTTAGCAATCTTATTTAGGATTAAATGTTCATCCACTCAGTTTTATAAAACTTAATATGCTGCTTAATAATCTGGAAATCAAGGGGTTTAAAAGCTTTGGCGATAAAGTGATGCTCCATTTTGATAAGGGTATAACGGGTGTTGTGGGTCCGAATGGTTGTGGAAAAAGCAATATTGTTGATGCTATTCGCTGGGTTTTAGGTGAGCAAAAAACCAAGGCGTTGCGAAGCGATAAAATGGAAAACGTAATTTTTAACGGTACTAAGAACAGAAAGCCTGTTCAAATGGCGGAGGTATCGTTAACTTTTGCCAATACCAAAAACATTTTACCTACTGAATTTAGCCAAGTTACCATCACTCGCAGGTATTATAGAAGTGGTGAAAGTGAGTATTTGCTCAATAGTGTGCCTTGCCGTTTGAAGGATATTACCAATTTGTTTTTGGATACGGGTATTGGTTCAGATAGTTATGCCATTATTGAATTAAAGATGGTAGATGACCTCCTTAACGATAGGGAGAACAGCCGCCGGAATATGTTTGAAGAGGCTGCTGGTATCAGTAAATTCAAAATCAGAAAAAAGGAAACCCATAAAAAGCTTGACGATACCAGTAAAGATTTAGAGCGTGTAGAAGATTTACTCTTCGAAATTAATAAAAACTTAAAGTCGTTAGAGAAGCAGGCTAAACAAGCAGAACAGTACATTAAGCTTAAGGACGAGTACAAAACTGCCAGTATAAACCTTTCTTATTTCAGTGTGCACAAGCAGTTTTTGGCACAAGAAAAGCTGCAAGAAGGTGTCCAAGTGCTTCAAACAGAGCGTTCGCAGGCAGTAGCTCAAATTGCTAAACTAGATGCTGATATTGAGCAAGAGAAAAAGAAATTATTAGACAAAGAACGTTTAGTAGGTCAGCGACAAAAGACGCTTAATGCTCATTTGGATAAAATCCGCAGCTACGAAAGCGAAAAGCAAATCAAGAACGAGCGACTTCGTTTCCTTACTGATAGGTTTAATTACCTTTCACGTGCCTTGGAACAGGATGCCAAGTTCATTGAACAGAATAAGCAAAGGGTAGGGGAGTTACAAGTTCAAATACAGGAACTTAATGCCGATTTAACTGAGAAAAGAGAACTTACCATTGCTGCTAAAGCAGCAACTGAAGAAGTTAGAACCCAACAAACTACTATTCAGTCAGATTTTAATAAGCTTTCGCAAGTTTTAAAGAATGCCCAGTATCAGTTAAACCAACAGGAGCGCAGTCAGGAAATTGCACGTATGCAATTGCAAACCTTGCGTGCCGATTTAGATAAGAACCAACACGATAGTGGTAGCCAACAAGCTAACCTGCAAAACTTTAAAACGAAAAGTGAATCGCTGCAAATAGCCAAAGAAAAGCTAGCCAAAGATTTAGCTACCTATCAGGCTCAGGAGGCGGAGCATAAAGAAAAGCTAGAAGCCAACCGAGCAGAAAGTGAAAAACTGAAAGACCAAATCAATAAGCTTAGCAGGGAAATTGATGTTAAGCAGAAGGAATACGACATCACCAAATCGCTGGTAGATAATTTAGAGGGGTATCCTGAAGCCATTAGGTTCTTGAAAAAGAATAATGAATGGAAGCATCAGGCTGTTCTTCTGTCTGACTTGTTAACTTGTCCTGAGGAATATCGGGTTCCTATTGAAACATATTTGGAGCAGTATATGAACTACTATGTAGTTGAAACTGCTGCTCAAGCTGTGGAAGCCATTAACCTTTTGGGAAAATCGAGTAAGGGTAGAGCAAACTTCTTTGTGCTTGATTTGGTAAACCCGTTGGAAGTTTGGGAGAAAAAGGACGTTCCTTTTGCCATACCTGCTATGGAATTGGTGGAGGTAGATATGCGCTTCCGTCCGCTTATTCAGCAGCTATTAGGTGATGTTTATATCACCGAGCAAAACTTATTGCCAGATGTAAAGGATGTTACCTTGTTGGCAAAATCAGGTTCTATCCATAGGAAAAGCTATAAGTTTAGCGGCGGTTCCGTAGGAATTTTTGAAGGTAAAAGAATTGGCAGGGCAAAGAATTTAGAGAAACTTCAAACTGAAATAACGCAGCTTAATAAAGACCTTAGCACGTGGAAGCATGAATTCCAAATGCTGAATGCGGTAGGCGATATTCTGAAAGGTGAAAACAAGTCCTCTATTATTGAGCAAACCAGAAAAGAGCTCAATAAAACGGAGCAAGATTTGGTATCGGTACAGGTGCAAGGCGAACAAATTGCCAAGTTCTTAGAAAGTGCTAGCACCCGTAAGGAGGATATTATTAAGCGAATAGATTCTTTAGAAGTGGAACTGAATGAAAAGGATCCACAAATTGAAGAAAGTAAGGGACAGGTTGTATTGATGGAACAGCAACTTGCAGATTTTCAGGAAGCCTTGAAAGAAGCGAATATCGCATTACAGAAGGCTAATGAAAATTTCAATAATCTAAATACCAACCAACTTAAAGCCGAAAACGAGGCACAACAACGCCAGCAAGATTTAAACTACAAGCAACAGGAACTTGCTGGATTAGAAAAGCGTATAGCTAAGAATACCGAAGAAGAACAGGAAGTAAGTAATGAAATAGCTGAGATGGGTTCTGTAACCACAGTAAAGGATACAGACCTCTTGGCGATGTATGCTGAAAGGGAAGAAATAGCCAAAGGGGTAACTGAAGCTGAAAAGGACTATTACGCTACCAGAGCCGCTATTGATGCCATTGAGAAAGAAAGTAAAGACCACCAAAGAAAGCGCGAAGCTATTGACGAGCAGTTGCAACAAACGGGCAATCAATTAAACGAGATTAAGCTAAGTTTAACTGCAGTTACAGAAAGGCTATCGGTAGAGTTTAACGTGCAGCTTAGTCAGCGCGATATGGTGAATTATGAGCCAGGCGAGCGTACAGAACAAGAATTAAGAGCAGAAGTAGATGGACTTAAAGCTAAGCTTGATCGATTAGGTCCAATCAACCCAATGGCAATGGAGGCTTACCAGGAAATGAGTGAGCGCTTTACCTTTATTACCAATCAAAAGAAAGATTTATTGGATGCACGTACATCGTTAATGGCAACTATTAGCGAGATTGATACCGTTGCAAAAACCAATTTTATGGATTGCTTCACCAAGGTGAGGGAGAATTTCCAAAGGGTTTTCCGTTCCTTATTCACTGAAGAAGATACTTGCGACCTTATCCTTACCGACCCTAGCAACCCGCTTGAAAGCAGTATTGATATCATTGCCAAACCAAAAGGAAAGCGTCCATTAACTATCAACCAGCTAAGTGGGGGAGAGAAAACCTTGACAGCTATATCGTTACTGTTTTCAATTTACCTCATAAAACCAGCCCCATTCTGTATTTTTGATGAGGTAGATGCTCCTTTGGACGATGCTAATATTGATAAGTTCAATAACATTATCCGCACCTTTAGTAAGGAATCGCAGTTTATCATAGTAACCCACAACAAACGTACTATGAGTAGTACCGATGTTATTTATGGTGTTACTATGCAGGAACCAGGTGTGAGTAAGTTAATCCCTGTAGATTTAAGGGAATATGAAGTAGGCTAATAATCAATATGGTTAGCCTAATGATATCTTAATATTATTAAAAATCTCAATTTTCAGGTATTGAGGTTACATAATGTATCTTTGTGATATTAATAAGTACTTGGTTCCTGTGCGCACTATTAGGAACTAAGTATTTTGAATTACTACTATGAGATTCAGCTATATACTGTTTATTATTTCTGTTCTTTTAAGTTTAACACAAAGGGCAGTGGCGCAGGCTACTATTAATGCCCGTTTTGTGCCTTCTATTAGTTCTGATAATGATTCTTTATATTTAGATATTGAGGTATCTAAGGCTTTTCTAACAGATGCTTTAGGGAATGCCGATTTTCCATTTAGAGTAACTGACGCTAGAACCAGAGTTCAAGGATTACCATCATCAATTGATTTGAATGGCTTTAGAATAGTTAGAAGAGGGCGCTGGGATGGAAATAATGATACCAATTTTGTATCGATGGAAATAGCACGTACCGTTGAAAATAGTACTTATATCCTAAAGGTAAGAACCAAAGTTCCCAGACGTGAAGACCAAGCATCTAGAAATATTATGCCTAATAACTTTGGTCCTGCAGGCTTTGTAGCGCGCATTGGTACCAAGATTGAAGCAGGTGCTTGTTTAGATACGGTTAGAATAGAATGGACCAGAAATCTTATTGCAGGTCGTCCATCAGGGTATTTGACAAGTTTTAGAGTGTTTCAGAATTCAACCCTTGTTACCAATAATTATTTACCCATTTCAGATAACAGTTACATAAAACTACGTGCTATTTTAGAGGCACCTTTGGTAGGAGCCTCGCCTTTACCTCAAGGTGTGTTATTTACATGGTACCAAACTCCTAACGCAACTAAGTATTTTGCCAGAATTGTGAAAAACAATAAGGCTGAAACTACCTATGTAAGCTTGGGGAATATTACTGAATATAGGGTACCTGCAGCACCGTTTGATACCGTGTTTTTTACATTGGTAACTAAAGCAGGTTGCCCGTCCGATTCTGTCACGAGCGAAATTGCATTTGGTCCCGCATTAGAATGTCCGAATATACGTTTTGCGGCATCTGATATCCGACTAAATGGTAGTAACCCGTTTTGTCCTGCTTTGCCAATAACGGTTACTATTGATACAATAGGCAAGAACTTGGCTAAACCTGCAGGCTTTTCATTTGATGGTGGGGTAACCTACCAACTGAGCAATGTTTTTAGTTTTATCCCAAGAACTGATACCACCATTCGGGTTACCTTCCGCGATTTCTTCGGATGTGCGCCTAATTTGATTTTACCTGTTAGTGTAACACTGCAAAGGTTACAACAGCCAAGTACAAGTGTGACTTTTGCAGCACCTAGAAATGCTTGTAATAATGAAAAGATTAGCTTTACCTATTCTGCTACTGGCGATAACTTGGGTTATACTTGGACTACTACAGGAACAGGAGTTTTTACCGATGCGCAAGGGAATATTTTAACAAGTCCTACTCAAACTAACGTTTTTTATCAGGCAACACCTTCAGATACAGGTAGTATAACGTTTACTATTAAAAACGAATGCTTTGGAGTAGAAGCTAAAAACTTTATAACCTACAAAAGTGCACCTGTGGCCTCGGCCAAGTACGATGAAACCAAATTGGTTAATGGTAAACTACCTATCCTAACAACAATTGCTTTCACCAGAACTGCTGCAAAGCCTAATGAAACCTATGAGTTTTTATTTAGCGATGGCATAGGAAATGTAGCCTCAACTACCGATAGTACTATTACTCGATCTTTTGATTTTGGCGGTAACTTCACACTTACTGTAATCGTAAGACAATCTAATGGCTGTTCAGATACCGTGGTTTTGCCATTCGAAGTATTTGCCGACTATAACTTGTATATCCCTAATATATTCTCGCCTGAGGCATCTAATCCTTTAGATAAAACCTTTAGGTTGAATGGAGTTGGCATTCAAGAGCAGGTTGATTTTAAGGTGTTTGACCAATGGGGTAAAAAGGTTTATGGCACCGATAACTTTACCCAAGCCAAAAATGAAGGCTGGAACGGCAATAAGAATAACGATGGTAAAGCCTGCCAAAGTGGGAATTATACCTATGTGATTCGTGGTAAGTTTGCCAACGGAACTGGATTTGAACGAAGTGGTAGCGTGGCTTTGGTGCGGTAGGAAAGAGTTGTTTTTATTTTAATGTTTAAACATTGAAATTGTATATCTTTGTGAAACAAAACTCACAAGTATATGCAAGCACCTATCAAAGCCATTTACAATAGCAAAAGGGAAGAAGTAGTTCCAGGTACTTTTATTGAACGCCCAATCCCGCAGATGGGATTTAAGAAACTAGGACCTTTTATTTTGCTAGATCATTTAGGTCCTGAGCCAATTTTGCCGGGTAATCCTATCAATATACCACCGCACCCGCACGTTGGGTTTTCGCCTGTTTCTATAGTATTAGATGGCTATTTAGCCCACCGTGATAGTATGGGTAATTATGCTGAAATTAATCCGGGCGATGTGCAATGGCTTACTGCCGGTAAGGGTATGATGCACGAGGAACTATCGCAAAAGCGAATGGACGAGCAAGGCGGTACCATTCATTTTGTGCAGTTATGGGTGAATTTGCCAAAGGCCTTCAAAAAGATAGCACCTACTTATCAATATATCCCTGCCGATTCTATTCCTAACTTGGACTTAGCAGAAGGTGTGCAATTCCGATTGATTGCAGGGAAATATGAAGGAGCTGAAGGACCTGCAAAGACTTATTCCGATATGGTATTAGGTCACCTGAAAATGCAGACAGGCAGCACAGTGAGCTTTACTTTGCCAGAAACTTACGACAAAGGCTTTTTCTTGGCTGAAGGAACTGTAGAAGTAGTTGACAAAACCATTGAAAAAGAACAATTAGTAGTATTTGAAAACGGTTTTAGCACCTTTACAATTACCGCCAAAACCGATACAGATATTATCATCTTAACTGGTGAGCCAATAAACGAACCACTGATTATTTATGGTCCGTTTGTGGTGAATAGCCTCCAAGAAATCCCTGAAGTATTAGCCGATTATGATGCTGGCAAAATGGGGGAGGTAAGGTAATCTATTCAAATATTAATATCCCGCCGACAAAAAATCCCGATGCCTAAACATCGGGATTCTTACTACTATATAAATACTGATTGGTCTAGCCTAAGACCAGCAATTACTGCTGGTTAACTTTTGTGATCTTGAACTCTGTTCTACGGTTTTTCTGGTGGTCTTCATCAGTAACCGCGTTTACTATAAGTGGTTGATCAAATCCATAACCCTTAGCCTTAATACGCTTCGCATCAATACCGTTTCTTACGATATAGTCAACAGCACTTTGCGCACGCTTTTCAGATAGTGTTTTGTTGTAGTCCTTATTACCACGGCTATCGGTATGTGAACCTAGCTCAATTTCAATAGTCGGGTTATCCTTAAGGATTACAACCAACTTATCTAATTCAACAGCTGCACTATCGGTAATATCCCACTTGTCAAAATCGTAATAAACGTTCTTAACCTCGATAGGCTTGTTTTTAATAATTGGATCTAAATACAAGTTCTTCTCAAGTGTAATGGTAGTTTCCTTCTCCTTTAAATCTTCCTGAGCAGGTGATTTACCATTGGTAGTATAATCTTCACGCTTAGTCAAGTGTTCTGTCTTAGCTGCGATTAATACGTAGTTACTATTTGCCGCTAGGTCAAAGGTATAGTTACCAGCACTATCAGTAGTTACTTCACCTAAGGTGCTTGAGTTATCGTCAATTAAACGAACTACTGTATTAGCTAGGATAGTAGTATCGGTTCCTTTAGCTTCGAACGACTTTCCTTTTAGTACAAACTTAACAGTTTTAACATCTTTAGAAGTGTTACGGATGATGTAGATATCGTCACCACCTTTACCACCAGCACGGTTAGAACTGATATAACCATCAAGAGGACCCTTTAAATAGATACCGAAATCATCAGCTGGGCTATTTACAGGTGAACCCATGTTTACAATAGTAATGCTCTTGTCTTCACCACGTGAAGCAACGAAAATATCTAGGTTACCAAAGCCTGGATGGCCATCTGAACTGAAGTATAGCTTGCCTTCATCACTTACATAAGGGTACATTTCTTCACCTGGGGTGTTGATTTTATCGCCCATGTTAGTAACCTTGGTAAACTTGCCTTTATCGTCAATAGAAGCACGATAAACATCGGCACCACCAAAACCACCTGGTCTGTCAGATGAGAAGTATAATGATTTACCATCTGGTGAAAACGCCGGAGAACTATCCCAAGCACCTGGATGAGAGATATTCAATAATTCTGGAGCACTCCACTTGCCTGATTTCTTACGGCTTACAAAGATATCTACGTTTGCACGTCCTTTCTTGTTTCCTTCGTTACTCATGGCAAATACCATCATTTTGCCATCCTTGCTAAATGTAGCACTAGCCTTCATAAAGCCTGGAAGGTTCACAATAGCATCTAAAGGAGAAAGCTTACCACTTCCTTTACCTTCTAACTTCATAGAGTAAAGGTCGTAGAAAGTTTCACCGTCGCCTTTGTAGGTATTCTTATTATCTCTATTCGAGGTAAAGTAAAGGTCTTTTTGGAAAATAACTGGGCTAAACTCAGCACTTGCAGTGTTAAGGTTTCCGTAGTTAATCACTTCCCAATCGGTTTTTTTTTTTTTTTTTTCAGCAATTTTAGGCGAGTTAGCAGCCTCCAATTCTGCTCTGGTTTTCAGTTCTTGGTTTTGAGTTACTGAGGCAGCTCTGCTAAAAATAGCACCTGCTTCTTCGTACTTGCCAACAGCCTTTAAGGCCTGAGCGAAACCGAATAAAACGGTATCTGTAGCATTTTCTTTAGCAATAGCTTCTCTATAAAAAGGTTCGGCTTGTGCTAATTTATTCTGCTTACGATAAGCTTCGCCTATTTTAGCATTGATATAAGAAGCATCTCCCCCCTTAGCAAGGGCTTGCTGATACAATTTAATAGCTTCCTGATATTCGCCTTTAATAACAGCAGTGTTAT
>JAIYDB010000068.1 GCA_027487695.1 Cytophagaceae bacterium
CAAATACAGCAACAACAGTAAAGTATTACCCTACCCCATTTTTGGCGGCATTGCCTCCATTTATGAGCGACTATGTTCCGCCCAGAAATCCACATTCTCGGGTATTTCAAGTAAATACAGGCGAGCCTTTTATTCCAGATAGTGCAGGTTTATACTACTATCAGCCAGAAGGTGCAGCAACTGGTTTTGCGCTTTTGGTGCGCGATTTTGACTATCCTAAAATTACCAGAACCAGTGAATTAGCCGACCCGCTCCTCTATATCACCAAGCGAGAAGAACGAGAGAAACTGGCGAAAACCACCCAATTAAAGCCCGTGTTAGACCAATTTTGGCTAGAAGTAGGCGGCAGTAAGGAAAATGCCAGACGGGTAATCAAGAATTTTTATGAGCAGGTAGAGTTCTCTAATGAGGTATTCACAGGCTTTAAAGATGGCTGGCGAACCGATAGGGGATTAATCTATATTATATTCGGCAAACCCGATAAAGTAACCCGATATGGCAACCGTGAAGAATGGTATTATAAAGGCAATGCCAATTTCGAGAAAGTGTTGTTTACCTTTGTGCGCCGACCAACCTTATTTACGGTCGATAATTTTGAATTAGTTAGAGACCCTGTGTATCAGGATTTGTTCTACAGCATAGTTGATTTATGGAGAAGAGGAGTTATTCAGCGGTAAACCGCCAACCCGCAAGGTTTAGAGAACGTGAAGGCATTATATTTGGCGCCCACCCAGTAGAGGAGGCTTTGCGTAGCGGTAAGCAGATTGATAAAATTTTACTGAATAAAGATGGCTCTGGTATTATCCATGAAATAGCCAAGATGGCTGCCGAACTTCGTATTCCAGTGCAACGCGTTCCTTTGGAAAAGCTACACCGTGAAACAGATGGCAACCACCAAGGCGTTATTGCCTACGTTTCTCCCATTGACTATGCCGATTTGGAAACCGTAGTGAGTATTGCCTTATTCCAAAAGAAGGTGCCTTTGGTTTTGGTGCTTGACCGCCTTACTGATGTGCGTAACCTTGGTGCTATTGCCCGTACTGCAGAATGTGCAGGAGTTACTGCTATTGTTATCCCGAACAAAGAAAGCGCACCTATCAATGCGGATGCTATGAAAACGAGCGCAGGCGCGTTGAACTATATCCCAGTTTGCCGTGTAGATAATTTGATAGATGCTATTTTGCTTTTACAGCAAAGTGGCCTGCAAGTATTTGCTGCCAGTGAAAAAGCCACCAAAACCATTTACGAAACCGATTTCACCGTTCCTATGGCCCTTATTATGGGTAATGAAGAAGAAGGTGTAAGTCCGCAGTTATTACGCAGAGCTAATGAACTGCTTACCATCCCAATGGTAGGCAAAATAGATAGCTTAAATGTGAGCGTTGCCGCTGGAGTTATGGTGTATGAAGTAATACGGCAGCGGATGGGGGTGTAGTAAATTATAATTATTATTCTTTCCTTTCATAACAAATTTCAAAAGCTAAATCAAAGCCCCAAATCAGGGTTTAATTAAGAGAAGATAATAAGATTTGTATGAGGCAAGAAAGCCAAAATACTGAATATAAGGAGCAATGGAAGGATGAATACCTAGCCTGGGTGGCTGGTTTTGCTAATGCTAAAGGAGGAACAATTATTATCGGAAAGTCTGATAAGGGTACTTCTGTTGGGGTTCCAAACAGTAAAAAGCTATTGGAAGACCTACCCAATAAAATTAATAGCCATTTGGGTATTCAAGTTGCTGTTAACTTAATTACAGAATTAGAAAAGCAACTTATTGAAATAATTGTTGCACCTCATCCAATATTTCCAGTTGCATATAAAAGCAGGTATTACCAACGTATTGGAAGTACAAATCAAGAATTAAAAGGAGCCGCACTAACCAATTTTTTGCTATTGAAACAGGGTCTTACTTTCGATGGAGTAAGTATTCCTTCTTTAAGTATAGATAAACTTTCATTACCAGCAATTGAAAGTTTTAAGCAGTTAGCATTGCAATCGGGTTCGTTAACAAGTTCGGAAATGAACTTATCTGTAAGCGAATTATTGGACAAACTATTGCTATTAGATAACGCCCAAGAACCTAAACGAGCTGCCTTTTTGCTGTTTACAAATGAACCTCAGCGATATGTGTCTGGGTCATTTATACAATTCGCCTTTTTTGAGGCGTTTGAAATTATTAAATTTAAAGACGAATTGCGCTCAGATATTATTCAGCAAGCTACCTCAGCTATAAGTTTGTTAAAGGCAAAATATTTGAAAGCAAGCGTTAGTTTCAATGGATTACAACGACTTGAACGCTTTCCTATTCCTGATGAAGCATTAAGGGAGTCTATTATTAATGCTATTGTTCACAAAAATTATGCAGTGCCAGATCCTATTCATATCACTGTAACTTCAAATAAATTAACAATTTGGAATCCTGGAGAACTTCCAGATGGTTGGACTATATCAGAAAATTTACTGGCAACCCATCCAAGCAACAGACGTAATCCTAATATCGCCAATGTATTTACTAAGGCAGGCTTTATAGAATCGTGGGGTAGAGGGATAACACGTATTGTAGAAAGTTGCAAGCTTCATGGTAATGTTGGTGTTTCTTTTCATGTAGTGAACGGTGGCTTTCAGGTAAGTTTTGCTTTTATTGACATTGAAGACGAAGTTATTGCCGATACTAGTAGAGAAATGCTTGCTTCCGAACCAAGTACTAGTAGAGAAACCACTAATACTAGTAGAGAAATGCTTGCTTCCGAACCAAGTACTAGTAGAGAAACCACTAATACTAGTAGAGAAACTGCTGCTTTAGCTCAAAATACTAGTAGAGAAAACCATGGTGCTAGTAGAGAAGCCACTGAAACTAGTAAAGAAATCCATGATACTAGCAGAGAAACTATTTTACAAGCGCTTTCCACTAATGAAAACTTTACAGCTAAGCTAATAGCTGAACAGTTGGGTATAACCGAGAAGGGCGTTCGTTATCACCTTGACAAGCTAAAGGCGGAGGGAATCATTAAAAGGGAAGGATCTACCAAGAAACCAATTTGGCGCTTATTAACGCACAAATAGTAGGTCTATAATAAACTTGGATAGCGAAATGATTATTATTGGATATTTAGGAAAACTACAAATAGAAATTCTAAGAAAGGGAAATAGCTATGGAGAAGGTGAATATATAGTTCATTGGTTAGAAGGTATTGTAAAAGTTAATGTACCTGGTTTTACTGCAGAGGTTGAGACACAATTTAGCCTAAATGAATTACAAGACCTTGAGGACCAATTAATTAAATTGACAATTTTTCAGGTAAAGACGATTGATTTTACTCCAGAAAATTGTCGTATTCATTTTAAAATTCATTTAACCGAAACAGGTAGTGTAGATGTTGTTGGAATAATTGGGCATGATCTTTACAATCATTTGAATTTTCAATTCACCTCTGATTTAGCAACTTTAGATAGGCTACTGATAGACCTTAAAATAGTAATCAATAGCCTTTAACTAAAAACTTTAAAAATGAATATTAAAGGCGACCTTATAAGTTTGGGAAATGTTTAAGTTATAAAATATCTGCCGAAGTAATTAACAAAACGAAAAACAAATTTAATATTTCATTTGAAATTTAAATTCTTCTTTTTTAACAAGGCTGTATCAAACTAATATTCCTGTTTAAAGGTATCATTGTATAGTTATTAGAGCAATATTCTTTCTCTTTTCAAAAAATAAAAGGCAATAAAAAAGGGGCTTACGCCCCTTTTACCAATTTAATCGTTGTAGGTTTATTGCTAGCTTTATTGCTGTTACCGCTGCTTCAACACCCTTATTACCGTGTTTGCCGCCTGCGCGGTCTTTAGCTTGCTCCCAAGTATTTGGGGTGAGCACGCCAAAAATTACAGGTTTATCGTACTTAATATTAAGGTCTGTAATGCCGTTAGCTACAGCATTACAAATAAAATCGAAGTGCTTGGTTTCGCCTTGGATTACGCAACCTAAAGCAATAACCGCGGTAATCTCTGGGTTCTGGCAAAGGCGTTGTGCCCCTATGGTAAGTTCAAAACTACCTGGTACGGTAAGTTGTACTATATCTGAATGCAGCACCCCGTGACCAAGGAAGGTTTCGTAGGCTCCCTTTAGAAGTTCACCTGTGATTTCAGGATTCCATTCACTGGTTACTATACCAAACTTGTTCCCTTTTAGGTTGGGAATTTGGCTGGCATCGTAACTACTTAAGTTTTTAAATTCGGTTGCCATAACGTAGAGGTGTATGTTGTAAGGCTAATGTATTAACCTTTTCTGGAAATGGCAAGTTTTGCAGCTGCAACAATGTTTGCGGCCTTTAAGCCGTACTTTACCATTAGCTGTTCTGGGGTACCACTTTCGCCAAAGCTATCTTGCACACCTACAAATTCTTGTGGTACTGGGTGGTTGCGTAAAAGTACGCTTCCTACAGCATCGCCAAGGCCACCATATATATTATGTTCTTCTGCTGTAACGGCACAACCTGTTTTCTGAACAGAGGCTAAAATAGCCGCTTCATCAATAGGTTTTATGGTGTGGATATTGATAATTTCTGCTGAAATACCTTCTGCTTCAAGGGCTTTGGCGGCTTCTAATGCCTCCCAAACAAGGTGACCTGTAGCGAATATACTCACATCGGTTCCTTCTGAAAGCACAATGGCTTTGCCTATTTCAAAAGGCATATCTTCAGGGATGAAAATAGGCACTACTGGTCTGCCGAAACGCAGGTAAACAGGTCCTTCGTACTCAGCAATGGCTAAAGTTGCTGCTTTAGTCTGGTTAAAATCGCAAGGATTTATCACTACCATACCTGGCAACATACGCATCAGACCAAGGTCTTCCAGAATTTGGTGGGTAGCACCATCTTCGCCTAAAGTAACCCCTGCGTGCGATGCGCAAATTTTTACGTTTTTGTAGCTATACGCCACACTCTGACGGATTTGGTCGTACACCCTACCCGTTGAAAAGTTAGCAAATGTACCAGTGAAAGGAATTTTACCTGCGGTAGCTAAACCTGCAGCAATACCAATCATATTGGCCTCGGCAATACCCACTTGCACAAAGCGTTCAGGATATGCCTTTTCAAAATCATTTAATTTTAACGAACCAGCCAGATCAGCTGTAAGGGCTACAACATTTTCGTTTTTAGCACCTAATTCAGTCATGGCTACTCCAAAACCTGAGCGCGTATCTTTTTTTCCGAGAACGGGATATTCTTTCATTGTATGGTTAAGGAATAGCTATTAATAATCTGATTGATTGGTAGTAAGTTGACTTAGTGCCGAGGCAAGCTGGTCATCGTTAGGAGCTATGCCGTGCCATTTGTGGGTGCCTTCCATAAAATCGACACCACTACCCATAGCAGTATGTAGCATCACAATTACTGGTTTGCCTTTGCCTAAAAGGGCTTGTGCTTCAGTAATACCAGAAAGTACTGCTCCCATATTATTACCTTCAGCAATGGTTGTTACTTCCCAACCAAATGCCTCGTATTTAGCTGTTAAGCTACCAAGGTTCAATACTTTATTGGTAGGACCATCAATTTGCTGGCCGTTTACATCTATAAAGCAAAGTAGGTTATCCAATTTATTATGAGGGGCAAACATAGCTGCTTCCCAAACCTGTCCTTCTTGCTGTTCGCCATCGCCCATTAGGCAGAAAACAGTTGATGGGTCTTTATCTAATTTCTTTGCTAAAGCAACACCAATTGCAGCCGATAATCCCTGTCCTAAGCTACCGCTGGCAATTCTGATACCTGGCAAACCTTCGTGGGTGGTAGGGTGACCTTGCAACCTGCTGTTAATACGTCTGAACGTACCCAGTTCCTCCAAAGGGAAGTAGCCGCTTCTGGCTAAGGCACTGTACCAAACTGGTGAAATGTGTCCGTTACTTAAGAAGAACACATCCTCCCCCTTACCTTCTTGGGTAAAGTTTGCAGGATCGTGCTTCATAGTGTGGAAATAAAGGGCCGTAAATAATTCGGCGCAACCCATAGAGCCTCCAGGGTGACCGCTTTGGCAGGCGTGGACCATTCGCAAAATATCCCTTCTAAGTTGGATAGCTATTTGCGACAAATGTTGAATATCAGGATGTTGCATTGAACACAAAATGTAAGCCCAAAGGTAGTATTTTAACCGTTGCAGCAAAAAGGAAAAATGAATGAATATGACCTAATTTGACGATTAACCTCTACAAGTGGTACCTTTGCAATAAAAATATTTTACCATGGCCGATAGCAGAACAGAGTTAAATCAATTAGGTGAGTTTGGACTTATTGAAAGAATAAGAGCAAAGAACAAAACCCGAAGAGCGGAAACCCTAAAAAGCATAGGCGATGATGCTGCAGTACTTCACCCACAGGGTAGGGAAGTAGTTACAAGTACCGATATGTTAGTAGAAGGTATTCACTTTGATTTGTCTTACACTCCATTGCAGCATTTAGGCTATAAGGCGGTAGCAGTGAATGTATCAGATATTGCAGCAATGAATGCCTTTCCAGTGCAAATAACAGTAAGCATTGCGGTAAGTAATAGGTTTTCATTAGAGGCCATTGATATGCTTTACGATGGTATTTATGCCGCTTGCGATGCCTATAATATTGATTTAGTAGGAGGCGATACTACCGCTTCTACCTCGGGACTAATAATTAGTGTAACCGTAATTGGCTTAACAGAAAAAGATAAGATCTCTTTCAGAAGTGGTGCCAAGCCAGGCGATGCCATTTGCGTTACGGGCGATTTAGGGGCAGCATTTTTAGGTTTACAAGTATTATTAAGAGAAAAGGTAACCTATAAGGCAAATCCTGACCATCAGCCAGATTTAACGGAATACGAATACTTAATTGAAAAGCAGCTAAAGCCTGAAGGCAGAACTGATTTCATTCACGAACTAGCAGAGTTTGGTGTAGTGCCAAGTGCCATGATTGATATTAGCGACGGTTTAGCCAGCGAGCTTTTACATATCTGTAAAGAAAGTGGGGTTGGGGCAGCTATTTATGAAAAGCAAATCCCTATTCACGATACCACAATGTTGGTAAGTGAAGAATTTAATATCTCGGCAACTACCTGTGCCTTAAACGGTGGTGAAGACTATGAACTACTATTCACGCTACCAGTAGAAGAGTTTGAAAAAATTAAGCACCTACCTCATATCACCCCAATCGGCATCATTAGAGAAAAAAGTGAAGGTGTAGTAATGGTTACCAGCACCAACGAGGCTATCACGCTTCGTGCCCAAGGCTGGAATCATTTCAACGGATAATTATTGAGGTAAGTAACCTAACGAACTAATAACTGACCACCTACCATCGCACTGATGGTGGTGGTTTTTTCATTGTAGGTAACCGTTACAGTTTTGTCGTAATCGTCAACATTGGTAATAGTAACCACGGTACCAAGCGTAATAGCCCTCAAATTCAAGTGCTGTAAAAAGCCAGAGGTGGTATTTGTTACTGCACATATTTCAACCGTTTCATTAACTAGGCAGTCGGAAAGTTTTCTAAGTTTTTCCATTACCAACTCCCCTGCCCTATTAGGAATTGGTGAACCATGAGGGTCGGCCTTTGGGTATTCCAATAACTCATCCATCTTATCAAAAAATAGGGGTGAGTTAATATGCTCTATTTGTTCGGCTATTTCGTGCACTTCTTCCCAGCTAAAGCCCATTACCTTTTCCAAAAACATTTCAGTAAGGCGATGCTTCCTTATCACCATTCTGGCTTTTAAAACCCCCTTTTCTGTAAGTTTTAATGGCTTGTAGCTTTCATAATGCACCAATTCCTTATCGGCGAGTTTCTTCATCATACTGGTAACCGTGGGCATTTTTATGTTTAAATGCTTAGAAAGCACACCTACGTTTACTTCACCAAGCTCATCGGCAAGGTGATGTAGGGCCTTTAAGTAGTTTTCTTCGGTTACTGTATTCATGGCTGCAAAATTAGTAGATTATCTGAATAATTTTGTTTTGCTAATCTAACTTTATAGTTTTGCAATTCAAATTACTCCTGATGAAGAAGATATTTTGGGTATTAGCCTTACTAATATGGGTAAGTCTAAGTTCCCAAGCACAAACATATACTGTACGTGGACGAGTTAAAATTGGTGCCGAACCAGCGGCATTTTCTATTGTCCATTTAGAAAAAACCAATTTTGGTGGCTTAACCGATAGCCTTGGTAATTTCAAAATTAGTAAGGTACCTGCAGGCAATTACACCCTAGAGGCAAGTTATACTGGTTACAGAAGAAAGGTGATCAGACTACAAGTAAGTGCCGATACTAATGTGGGCGTTCTAGTTCTGAAAGAAGCGCCCGTAAATACATTAAACCCCGTTACCATATCTGGAACACGGAATGTGATTTCTAAGAAGCTTTCGCCAATAATGGTAAACGTGGTTGGGGCTCAATTACTACAAAGTACCCAAAGCGCAGTGGTAAGTGAGGTACTCAATTTCAGTCCGGGTTTGCGCTTAGAGAACAATTGCCAGAATTGTGGTTTTACCTCATTGAGGTTGAATGGGTTAGATGGTCCCTATACCCAAATTCTATTGAATGGACGTCCTGTATTTTCTGCTTTAAGTACTGTATATGGTCTAGAGCAAATCCCCGCTGCTATGGTAGATAGAATTGAGGTTGTTCGAGGTGGAGGCAGTGTAGTTTATGGCGGAAATGCCATTGCTGGAACAGTTAACATCATCACCAAAAAGCCAAAGGAAAACTTGTGGGAGTTTAGCAGCAACACCGCTTTGATTGGTGGGAGAACTATAGACCAAACCTTGAGTGCCAATGCCAGCATTGTTTCGGACGATTTTAAGAGTGGGTTATCCGTTTTTGGTTTGAGCAGAAACCGAGGTTGGTACGACCATAATAACGATGGCTTCTCTGAAATTACCAAGTTGCAAAACCTAAGTTTAGGCGGTAGCGGATATGTAATTACAGAAAAAGGTCACCAATGGGACTTTAATGCCCAAGGGATTCAAGAGTTCCGTAGAGGAGGAAACAAGTTTGACCTAGAACCTCACCAAACTGACATAACCGAACAAATTCAAACCAGAAATTTAGGCTTTGGAACCACCTTTACAGCGGCAGGACTGCCTTCAAAACAAGGTCTATCGGCTTATGGAGCCTTCAATTATACTGATAGAGGTTCCTATTACGGTGGGGGCGGCAGAGTGCTTAGCCCAACTGATACGCTTACCGCCACTGATATTTTAGCTATAAATGCTTACGGCAATTCCGAAGATTATAGCTTTGTTACAGGTACAGAATTTTCCATTTCGGAATGGTTTAAGAACTTCACTTTCCAAACTGGTGCAGAAGCTAGAGGTTCATCGGTAACAGATAAAATGCCAGGTTATGGACGCTCTATCAAACAGCAAGCCATTACATACGGTGCCTTTGTGCAGGGTATCTATTTCAGAGGTTCTGCTTTCACAGTTACAGGAGGTTTGCGTTTCGATTTACCAACTGTAAAAGGCGTTTATGATTATTCAGATACCGTTTTGAACAACGGTTTAAAGTTTTACCCAGTTGTAGTACCCAGACTTACAATGATGTATCGACCAACCACTGACTTAAGTCTGCGTGCTACTTTTGCCCAAGGCTACCGTGCTCCTCAAGCTTTTGATGAAGACCTGCATATTGAAACAGTAGGGGGTGCAGCCAGATTTATCAATCTCTCGACTAACCTTAGAACTGAACGGAGCAATAGCTTTACCCTTTCAGCCGACCAATTCTTATTAAAGCGAGATTGGCAAATAAACCTAATTGCTGAAGGATTTTTCACCCAATTGAACAACCCTTTTATCAATTCTAATGCCGAAGAATTGGCTAATGGTATTAGCATAGTTACCAAGCGCAACGGCACAGGTTCAAGGGTTTATGGATTAAACTTAGAACTAAATGCTCAAAAGAATAATAACATTCTTCAAAGTGGAATTACCCTACAACAAGCACGTTTTGAAGTGGAAGAATTGCTTTGGGAAAATCCTAATCCATCGGATAATTTGCCTAATACAGTTACTCAAAATATCTTGAGAACTCCCCAAACTTATGGCTATGCCAACTACCAACAAGTATTGGGCAAAAACTGGCTATTGAATGCCAATCTGGTTTATACAGGCAGTATGAAAGTGCCGCATCTCATAAATCCTGAAAACGAATATACAGTAATAAAAGCCACCCCTTCGTTTTATGAAGTAGGTTTTAAACTTACCAAAACCTGGCAATTACCAAAGGAAAGGAACGTGGCTCTTTTTGTAGGGATGTACAATGTTCTCAATAGCTACCAAAGAGACTTTGACCGTGGCGCCTTGCGCGACCCTGGCTATATCTACGGCCCTAACCGACCAAGAACGGTGTACTTGGGTATAAGAGTTGCAAAGCTTTAATTAAGAGGTAATTAGCGCAACTTTGGCAAGCTATCTAACCATTGGTACACAGAATACTCAGGCTTAAAGTTGAGTAGCGTATCTAGTTTAGTGCTATCGAAAATTGTATCACCACTTTCAATGGCAGCATCTAATGGAGGAAAGGGCACATACTGAATAGGCACATCAGCCTTTTCTGCAATTGCTGTTGCTATTTCCTTTAAAGAGCAGTTATCGCCTCCAAAATTATAGGTTTGTCCTTGCGTTTCTAGGTGCAATGCAACCTGCTCAAAGTACCGAGATAAATCAGCAACGTGACTAAAGGTTCTGCGTAATTCACCATCGCCATACAGGGTAATAGCCTCACCTGCAGCAGCCTTGTTTAAGAAGAAGCCAAGCGTACCGTAACTATAATTGCTATCTAATAAATTGCCGTAAGGCACGCATATCCTAATAATACTATAAGCTTGTCCGAACGCATTACCCCACATTTGAAGGTATTGCTCGCAGGCAAATTTATTGATGGCGTAAACCGTTTTGAATTCCTTTTCAGCGTCTTCTACTAAAGGCATATTCTCAACACCTTTGTAAACCAAACGTGTACTTGGGAAAATGATTTTTGCTTTACTGCCCACCTCCTGCAATGCCTTAAGCAAATTAAGCAGGGTTATTTCATTACTATTTACAAAATCAGGATATTTGGTAAATGCTGCGCTGGTACCAGTAAGACCCGTAAAAATATAGATATAGTCAACCTCTAAAGGTAAGGTTAGCACTTCGGCATAATTAACCAAATTGGCTTGAACATAATGTAGGCCGTCAAAACTGTCTTTAGCGGCATCACCAATATCGGAACGGTAAAGCGTCCAATTTTTTTGGTGCAAGTGCTGTACTAAGTGCCTGCCTAAGTATCCGTTAGCACCTAAAACGAGGGCTGTTTTCTGTTGATTCATTTTTAAAAAGATAGGTTAAATAATGTCTTCGCCGTTTTGAACAATGCGGTTGATAATGAATGTTGGTCGGCGTTTTACGGTTTCAAAAGTTTTACCAACATAAACTCCCACTAAGCCAAGTGTACTTATGATAATTCCAGAGTAAACAGATAATGCTATAAATAACGATGCCCAACCAGGCACTTTAAAACCACCAAACAAATAAGAAACAGTAAGCACTAAGCCTAAAGCAAAGGCTATCCCACTTAGGGTAAGCCCTAATGAAATCATAATTCTCAGCGGCTTTTCACTAAAACTGAGAATGGTTTCGTAGGCTAATTTTAATCGCTTTTTAAAGCTGTAGCTGCTTTTTAGTCCGTCTTCTCTAGCGGCGTGGTTAATCTCTAAAACCCTGATATCGAACCCTACCCAGCGTATCATTACTGGTAGGTAGCGGTAATAATCGCCCATGGCTTCTATGGCCTTAAAAACCTTTGCTTTACATAAATAAAAGTTTGCAATGGAAGGATCTATCTTGCTATCAGTCAAATAGCTTAGTAATTTGTAAAACTGCTTGCTTGCTGTTTTCTTTAACCAATCGTCTTGTCGTTCGCTACGGCTTGCAAGTACGCCATCACAACCTGTTTCCATGGCAAAGCGATACATTTTTACGAGTTCGGTCGGGTCGTCTTGTAAATCACAGTCCATGGTGGCCACCCACTCTCCTTGTGCAAGGGAAAGACCTGCCGCCAAGGCATATTGCTGACCAAAATTTCTGGCCAATTTTACGACTTTCAGTTTTGGATATTGCTTGGCAAGATCCTGCATAATTTCCCAGCTTCTATCAGGCGAACTATCTTCTACTAGAATAATTTCATAATGCGGTGTAATGGCCTCTAGTTCTTCAGAAATGCGCTTTACAAGCTTAGGAAGTAAATTTTCAGCTCTGTAAACAGGACTAACAACCGATATCAACATTTTATCCATCTCAAATAACAAGGGCGCAAAACAGCATTTATGAATATGCAAATAACCGAAAAATAAAGCTTTTAGTGCCAACCTTTACTATTAATGGAGTTTCCGATGGGTTTTATTAGTTTTACAGCACTTTACCAATACCCATAATGAACACCACTGAATCTGATTTCTTACTTTCTGCCCTCACTACAACCAACCAGTTTTTGGATACTGAAGCCGTGCAGGCTTGGGTGAAAAGGCAAAACGATGAAGTGGTGGTTAACATTCACCATAAAAAGCTAACCGAACTAACCAATTGGCATTTTGATGAAAACACTGGCGATTTGGTTCACGATTCTGGAAAGTTCTTTTCTATTGTGGGTATTGATATTAAAACCAATTGGGGTAAAGTGAGCCATTGGCAACAACCTATTATTAACCAACCTGAAATTGGATTCTTAGGAATTATTGTAAAGAAGTTCAATGGGATACTGTACTTCTTAATGCAGGCGAAAATAGAGCCAGGAAATATTAATTATGTTCAGCTAAGTCCTACCCTGCAAGCTACCAAAAGCAATTACACTAAAGTTCACCAAGGAAAAGCGCCGTTGTTTTTAGAGTATTTTAATGGTACAAAACCAGCTAACGTACTCATAGACCAACTCCAAAGTGAACAAGGGGCTAGGTTTTTAAGGAAGAGAAATAGGAACATTATTGTTGAAGTAACCGAAGAGCTAGAAGTGCCTTCAAATTTTATTTGGCTAACCTTAGCACAAATAAAAGAGCTGCTGAAATACGATAACTTGGTGAACATGGATACAAGAACCGTAATATCTTGTATTAAGTTTGGTACTTACAGTGAAGAGGTTACGGAGTTTTACCATACACTAAGCATAGGCAAAGGGAATACTTCTAGTTTTGAATTAGAGATGCTAATTTCAGCCTTAAGTGCCTCAAAGGCAAAGCATTCTATTGATAGAATCATTTCTTGGGTAACCAACCTGAAAAGCACTTTTGATCTGGAGGTTTCAAAAATGCCTTTGAAAGATGTGAACCATTGGACTACTGACGAATATTCTATTCACCATGTGGAAGGTAAGTACTTCAAGGTTATTGGCGTAGAGGTAGAAATTGGCAACCGTGAAGTACAGCGTTGGTGCCAGCCGTTGGTAGAATCGTCTCAGGAAGGTTTGATGGCCTTTATTGTGAAAAAGATCAATGGGGTTTACCATTTCTTGGTACAAGCAAAACTAGAATCTGGCAATTTCGATGTTATTGAAATGGCGCCTACGGTGCAATGCCTAACTGGTAATTACAGGCAACGGGAGTACGAACCTGCCTATTTGGATTATGTACTTACAGCAAAGCCGGAACAAATACGTTTAAGCAGCTACCAAAGCGAAGAAGGAGGTAGGTTTTACCGTGAGCAAAATCACAACTTAATTATTGAAGCAGACGATGACTTTAGAGAAGAAGTTCCTGAAAACTATATCTGGATGACTTTAAACCAAATGCTCAGCTTTATCCAATACAACAACTACCTAAACGTAGAGGCTAGGAGTTTGATCTCTTGTATCAGATTCGTTTAAAAGCAGTAGGCTGTATTATTCAGGCAAATAAGTAAGGGTACTCATTTGGTCAATCTGTAAAAGCTCATTAGCCATTTCTAGCAATTGACTTGAAGTGATTGCCTCTATCTGCTGAAAAACTTCATCTAAAGAGTCAATTTTCTCGGCATCTAAAAGTGATTTGCCCAGCATAAGCATGAGGTTAGCATTGTTTTCTTCCGCCATCGCAAGCTGACCTTTCAATTGGTCTTTCGTTTGCTTAAGTTGGATTATGCCAAGCTTATCGGTTTGCAACTTCTTAATTTCCTTCAGCACCAAATCAGTTGCACGGTTAAGCTGTTGCTTTTCGGTACCGAAGTAAATGCTTGTCATACCCGTATCTATGTAAGGTGTATAGCTAGCTTCCACGGCGTAAACCAAACCGTACTTTTCCCTTAAACTCATATTGAGTCTGGTATTCATGGCAGGACCACCCAAAAGGTTAATTAGCATAAAGTAAGGCAACCTCCTCGCATCTGAAATAGCAGGAGCCAAGCAACCTATGGTAGCATGTGCTTGAGAAATAGGCTTCTTCTTTTGGACAGATGTAGGCTTGTAAGTGGTAAAAGGCTTTCTTTCTCTAACGGTATGCACCTCAGGAATATCAATCAGGTGTTTGCTTACCATTTTCAGCACTTCAGCTAAGGTAAAATTGCCCACGCTAGCAAATATAATCCTGTGGGTATCGGTATTCTGTGCGATGAACTGCTGAAAGTTAGCTTTAGTAAAACGCTTTACGCTTTCGGTTGTGCCTAATATGTTATTGCCAAGCGTATGGTTTTGAAAAACTTGGGCATCAAACTCATCGGCAATGGCATCGTCTGGCGCATCTAAGTACATACTCATTTCTTCGAGTATAACGGTGCGCTCCTTTTCTATTTCCTTTTCAGGGAAAGTGGAATTGAAAGTGATATCGGTAAGCAGTTCTACAGCCTTGCTGTAATAATTATCTAGAAAGCTGGCATAGAAGCAAACCTTCTCTTTAGTAGTGTAGGCATTCAGTTCACCACCGACCGATTCTAGACTATTAAGAATATGAAAGCTTTTGCGCTTAGAGGTACCTTTAAAGGCCATGTGTTCCCAAAAATGAGCAATGCCTAATTCGGCATCAGTTTCATCCCTGGAACCCATATCGAGCACAAAACCACAGTGAGCAATTTTAGAATTGGTTACTTGTTTGTGTACAAGCCTTAAACCATTCGGGAATTGGAAAACCTCATAATCCCGTAAAACTTTCTGCATACAGCAGCAAAAGTAGCGTAACTACCCCGAACCTTAAAACTTATTTTGCTAATTTCAGCAGCAAAGGCAACTATTAAGCATAGTCGCTTGTCTTTAGTTTAAGATACTGAACGGAGTCAAAATCCTACCACCACAACCAACCAAATAGTTTTTAGACCATTGGTTTAATTGCGTCTTTGTTTGGTATTTTGTAATAATTATTGAGGAAAGTTTTTTCCTCGGTATATTTCCGTTTAATATTGTAGTTCGGATTAATTAGTACTCAACCAAACCTCCAACGATGAAGAAATTATATTTCTACTTCTTTATGGTAGCGGCTTCAACTGGGGCATTTGCACAAAGTTTGCAAGTGAAGCAGGGTAAAGGCCGTTTAAAGCCAATTTCCAATGCTGAAAGGCTACCTGGAAAAGCAGCAGTAAAAGCTGTTAATACACCTCAACCAGCAGCTCCTGCAAGTGCAAATGCACCAGCAGCTACTAACATTATTCCTTTGCCACCAGTAACTTTTGGTGAAGTAATAGGTAATACTGCTTATGATTTACAAGCCTTTACATCTGGCAACAGCCGTATTGTTAAAGGTGTTGATAACGGCGTTGCCGTAATTTGGCTATATGGCCGTAAAGGTTCTCCTGGTACAGGTGGTATTGGTTACAACCGCTACCAAGGCGATACCTTAAAGTACGATATGCGCTTTAGACAAGGTGACTCTTTGAACGTATATCCTGAATACTATAACTCAAGCCCTATTGAGCGTACTCCAGATAACTTTGATGGTACTCCTGGTAACTTGCAAGAGTTTGGTAGCCCTGGTATTTACTTCAATACTACCCTTGGCAGAGAAGCTATCATTGCCGATGGTTGGGCTCGTTTAAGAGGCTTTGTTGGTAACTTTATCTTCCGTCAGGTGGTAAGTTTCCAAACAGACTCTTTACAGGCAAACATCTGGGGTAATTATGGCGGTACTGGTCGCAGACAAACCCTAGGCTTTGGTACTACTAGTAGTGTTTCTGGCAACAGTTTATACTCGTTAACCAATACATTTAATGTAAAGGACGATACTAACCGTACCAACGATACAATGAATACCCCTGTAGGTACAAGAGTAATTCGTGAGGCAATGGCGTTTGAAAACGTGCCTTCGTTCTCTAGAACTGTTGGTGGTACAACCGTTTACGATAAGCAATTCTTGCCTTACCTTAATGCTCAAGAAGGTGTAACAGGTATGCGTGATGGTGTTGTAGCTATGGATTCACGTGGTAGCACTGTTGCAATTGTAATGGTAGTTTACAGAAGAGGTCCAGTAAGTGGTTCTGGTGCTGAACTAGTAATGTTCAAGAGCAATGCAAATGGCGCTCCAGGTTCTTGGGGTTACCGTGTAATTGATGCAGTATATGATACTGACACTAATAACACAGAGCCAAATGCAACGCAAGCTGGTTTCCAAGTTGCCGATTTCTATGATGGTTCTATTTCAATTGTAATTGATAATAACAACAAAGTTCACTTTGTAGGTGCAGCAGGTTTTATTCTTTACAATAGAAACGGTTATGCACACGATTTTTACTATCCTAATGGTGGTATTGGTGCTGCATTTGCTAACATTAAATATTGGAACGAAGATTTCCCAACTTCAAAAGTGCCTGAAACTATTGTACGTCCGGTTGACGTAGATAGAGATGGTATTGTTGAAGCTATTAGTGCAACCCAAACTGGTGGTGCTGGTGCATTCCCTCAATCGGCTTGTTCTCATGTAAACCTTTCTGTAGATACCGATAACCACTTGTATTTAACTTACAGTGCAGTTGTTGAAAATACCCAAACGAACTTTGGTGTTGATCGTCAGACTCGTGATATCTATGTTTCTTACTCTGTAAACAGTGGCTATTCTTGGTCTAACCCATTGAACTTAGCTCCACTTACTATGGCACCTCAGGGAGCACAAGGTCGTAGATTATATGACGATGGTTCTTCAGGAGCTGCTACTACCGATGAGTTCTTCCCATCAGCTGTAAAGCGTATTGATTCTGATAAGAAACTATACATTACTTGGTTGAGCGATGCACGTCCAGGTCTTGTACAAGGTGGTGCAAGCGGAACTGGCTTCGGTGAGGCTGCTTACGATCCATCTGTTGCTGCTAACCGTACTAACTGGAACCTTAACAACGTAATGTTCTATGCTTACGATGTAGATTTCATTAAGCGTCAGTACATTGGTGCTACATTCCCTAAAGAAATTTGTGCTGGTAATAACTTTACTGTGCCAATTACTTTACCACGTGGCTACGATGCAGCTTCTAACATCTTCGAAATCCAATTACAACGTTACGATACCGTAGGTACTCCTAACTTCAGAACTGGTCGTTTCCCTGTAATTAGCGGTGGCTTTGTAAGAGGTTCTTCTGCAACTGAAGTAATTGGTTACTTACCATTTGATATTGCACCAGGTACTTACCGTGCACGTATTATTGCAAGTAGCGCACGTAACTTATCTGCCGATTTAGTTGATCGTTACCCAGATGGTATTTACTACCCACGTCCGGATGCAGCAATTTCATCTGAAGTGAATATTGATGTAAACAGCGCAGTTCCTTCTGCTGCTCCAACTTTCCAAATCATTTCTGGCAATACAGTATGTATTGGTGGTACTGCAACTGCAGTAGTTAGTGGTGCTGAATTGAACGATGCTAACGATATTGACTTCGTTCTTTCTAACGATACAGCTGGTATCTTATTCCAAAGAGGTAGAACTGTTAGCTTTATAGCTAACCAGAAGTTCTCTGGTACTGTAAAAATTCAAGGTAGAACTAAGAATGCTTGCGGTTACGGTCCTTGGTTTGAAAGTGCTGATATCACTGTAGGTGGTCCTCGTTTGACATTTAACAATACTACCTTAACATTAACTGTAACTGGTGGAACAGGTCCTTACGAGTGGTACTTAAACCCAGACGATAACATTACAGATGATATTATTGACGCGGCACCTAATGCAGCTTCAATTGTTATTGATCGTGATTCAGTTGGTTTATATGAAGTACGTACTGAAAATGGTTGTACGGCACGTTTCATCTTTGCTGATGGCGAATCTTTACCTGTAGGTTCAAGAATTCTATCTGCTAACGCAGCTAGCCCTATTGAATTGCCATTATCTCAAATAGTTTCATTGTTCCCTAACCCTTCTAAAGGTACTAGCAAAGTAGTTTTAGATGGTTTTGAAACTGTAGCTAAAGTAAACGTATTTAACCAAGTAGGTCAGCAGGTAATTACCACTGAAACAACTTTCAATGGTTTATCTCAAGAAGCTACTTTAAATACCCAAGGCCTAGCTAAAGGTATTTATGTAGTACGTATTACTAGCAATAACCAAACTATTGCTAAGAAATTAGTAGTTGAGTAATCCGATACTTTAACCTGATTACAAAAACACCCCAAATTAATTTGGGGTGTTTTTTTTTGCCCATTTTGTCTAGTCCTGAAATAGCAATACATATAGAGATTACTAGCTATAACCTTAATATTGTGGGCTTTATATCTAAACCGAATTGAATAGAATGGGCAATTTATTCTAAGTGTTCTATTAAACTTTGTTTATTGAAACCGACTACTAGATTTAGACTTACCAGAACTAAGTTGATTGTTTAGCAAGCCGGAATTTTACCTTCGGTATTTTGAACGTTCCTATGATTTGATTTTAAAAGCAGACCCAATCATAAGAGTTAAAAGATTTTAAGAACAGAAAAAAATTATAGCTGCTTGTAATTCACACTTAAGCAAAATAAAAAACCGATAATCCATAAAAGTAATACAGTAAGAGGCTTAACCAAAAGAAGACTTAAGGAAACGTTGCTCTATGCTCTATTTTAAGTTAAAGTTAACCTGATTGTAACAAAAAAGCACTCACAATTTCTTGTAAGTGCTTGATTTTTAAGCTCTCCCTCTTGGGCTTGAACCAAGGACCCCCTGATTAACAGTCAGGTGCTCTAACCAACTGAGCTAAGGAAGAATTTACTTTTTGTCCCCATTGCTGTGCTTTGGGATTGCAAATATAGGGACTCTTCTTTTTTTGTCAAGGAGTTTTTTGAAATATTTTTTACCTGCCGTAATAATTCATGCTGCCGTAACCGATGATCCTGTCGTAGCGAGCGCCTATCTGTCTGAAATACACGATTATATCGTAAATGTTCTCGGTTTGGCTGTAGCTACCTTCAAAAAAAATAAAATCTGGCTTTGCCCTATCTGACCGTTTCAAGGCGTATTGATAGTTATAAAAGCCCTGTTTTAGGAACAGCTTATTGGTGTAGGCTTTCTGTACACTATCATAACTCATACGGAAAGCGGGTAACAATTGGAAGTCTGATAGCTGCCCGTAGATATACACATCGCCATTGATAGGGGTGGGTGCATCTAATCTGAAGTTGGTATACATATAATCGCCACGAGCGCTACCTTCACGGAATTCAAAGTTCTCTATGGCATAACGTCCATTAATATCTATCCATTGGTTATAACTCTTTCTATTGCGGCTTACATCGCGCTCTAAGAGCACTTCAGCCTTGGTATCGGTAAATCGGGTGGCTTCTACACCTTGTCCGTTAAAACGCATACTACGCAAATCGGCCGTGCGCCATTCGCTACCACCGTCAAATACGTTTTCGTTGTTGAAGAAATGGTAGTCTAGCTTCTTATCCTCATCTCTGATGTATTGCGGTCTTAGGCCGTAAATGGCATTGTCCCAACGTCCGTTCTGCCTAACTACTACCTTTACTAAGTCGGCAGGATTATACATCACATCTGATAAACCCCCATAATTCACCATAAAATCTACTTGCTGCCCTGCAAAACGCTTCGATACATCTAAGGGGAACTTCACATCGAACATTACGGTAGCTGCTCTTTCTACCACCATAAACCTACGGGTAAGGATAATATCAGATTCGTTATGGTTACGAAATACCTTTAAAACATAATTGCCGCTCAATTTTGGCTTAGGCACACTCGCACGATAGTGGACAAATGTTTTTCTGGTATTGATAGAAATTTGCCAATCGGTAATTAGCACTTCGTTAAAGTTTTCTAAGAACTCTAAATCGTTCAAAACAGCAGTGCTCCAATCGGCATTGCAAGGAACTAGCTTCATAAAGTAGTTCTGATACTCTGCATTGAAATCGTCGAACTCTAGCGTAAGTGCCGATACATTATCGTTCAGTCCAATGATTGGATAGTTTAGCTGGTCTTCTTTCTTATCCTGATTCAGATATAGCCTTACCGTTTCTATACCTGCCTGGTAGGTAGCATCGTAATTGCCAACTTCTATGGCGGTAATTACACTGCTAGTTCCTGTGCTTGCAGGCATACAAGCTTGGAAAACAAAAGTTAAGATTAACAGGTACACAATTGGCTTCATATACAAATATGCGATGGAATAACGGGCAATCCATACCCCAACATCAGTTTTGGGAAAAGAAAAACCCAGCCTCCGTATTTATGAAGACTGGGTTTTATATGAATCTCTATTTCTAGAAGAAAGAATTATACCGTAACCATCCAATCGAATGTATCTGGTGCGGTACCTATTCTGATGGCATTTAAAGCCTCCTTTATTTTTGGGGCAACAGTCCAAGTGCTTACTTCTGGCAAGTGGTAATCGGTCCCTTCGTAGCCTATGGTAGCAATAGGAGCCACCACAGCTGCAGTACCTGCACCAAATGCCTCCGTTATGGTGCCTTGTTGTATGCCTTCTACCAATTCGGTTAAAGTGATCGTACGTTCTTCTACTGGTATTCCCCAACTTTTGGCAAGGGTAATAATGCTATCTCTGGTAATTCCTTTCAGTACAGTATCTGCTGTTTTTGGGGTAATTAACTTACCTTCTTTTACCAGCATAATGTTCATAGTACCACTTTCTTCTAAGTGGGTATGGGTTTCTGCATCGGTCCACAGAATTTGCTGGTAACCTTCAGCATTGGCAAGCTTTGTTGGCAACAATGCACCCGCATAATTACCTGCACACTTCGCAAAGCCAGTACCACCCTGGGCAGCACGGGTATAGTGGGTTTCTACCTTAACACGCAAAGGAGCAGCGTAATAAGAATTTACCGGACAAGTGAATATGATAAACGTATAGCGTTCAGATGGCCTAATGCCCACAAAGGCATCGGTAGCGAACATAAACGGACGGATATATAAAGAATTGCCAGCACCTGTAGGCGCCCAAGCTGAATCTAATTTAATCAATTGCTCCAAGCCACCCATAAATATATCGGCAGGAACGGCTGGCATACACATTCTTTCCGCTGAAAGATTGAAGCGATCAAAATTGGCTTGCGGACGGAAGATAGCTACTTCGCCATTTTCCATTCGATACGCTTTCATCCCTTCAAAAATAGCTTGCCCATAATGCAAAGCCGATATCGCTGGCAATAAACCTAATTCACCATAAGGTACAATACGAGCATTTTCCCATTCCCCATTTTCGTACTCCGCAATAAGCATGTGATCGCTCATTACTTTGCCAAATTGTAAGTTATCAAAATCGACCTCAGAGAGCCGACTGTGGGCGGTTTTCAGTATAGGAATTTCCAAAATATCGGTCATAGCTAATAGGGTAGGTGAAAGCTTGTGGAGTGCACAGGCTAACTGGTGTATAGTATTAATAGGCAATAAACAAAAAATGTAAGTACAAAACCCATAATTGTTTGTACTTACACTTAAGCAAAGGAACGAAAAATTAAGGCAAAGGTTATATTAAATTTAGACCTGACTTGCCGTAACTGCTTCTTTATGAATCTTTTTCACTAAGCCTTGCAATACATTTCCTGGTCCGCATTCTGTGTAGTGGGTAGCACCATCGGCTGCCATATTCTGCACAGTTTGGGTCCAACGAACAGGGGCGGTAAGCTGCGCAATCAGGTTTGCCTTTATCACTTCAGGATTGGTACTTGGCAAGGCATCTACATTCTGATAGATTGGACATACTGGAGCTTGCAGTGGTGTTTCTTCAATGGCCTTGCTTAGTTTTTGCCTAGCAGGCTCCATCAAAGGGCTATGGAAAGCACCACCCACTGGCAACATTAAACAACGCTTAGCACCTGCAGCTTTTAGTTTTTCACAAGCTAAAGTAACCCCTTCAACAGAACCACTGATTACCAATTGACCAGGGCAATTATAGTTTGCAGGTACCACAATTAAATCGGTAATTTCAGCACAAACTTGTTCTACTACGGCATCGTCTAACCCAAGGATAGCCGCCATAGTACCCGGGTTACTCACGCAAGCCTCTTGCATAGCATCGGCACGGAGTTTTACAAGGCGTAAACCATCGGCAAAACTAAGGGCTCCTGCAGCAGCTAAGGCACTAAACTCGCCAAGGCTATGACCCGCCACCATTTCAGGAGCGAAGTTTTCGGCTAATTTAGCAGCCACTAAAGAATGGATATAGATAGCAGGCTGGGTAACATCGGTACGGCGTAAGTCTTCCTCGGTACCATTGAACATGATATCAGAGATAGCGAATCCCATTACCGCATCGGCCTCAGCAAATAAAGCTTTTGCAATAGCTGAACGCTCGAATAAATCTTTAGCCATTCCAGGGAACTGAGAGCCCTGACCAGGGAATAAATATGCCTGCATAAGTTAAACTGGTGTTTTGTTATAGAAGGCAAAGGTAATGAAGTAGCGGGAAAATTGGAGGTGGGGGGGGCTATGGTTTTAGTTGGGTATTTTACTTAACCACGGGTTAAAACCCGTGGCAATTGATAAATGCTGGTTTGCAGAAATGGATTCCAGTCCTTTC